>CADBUK010000053.1 GCA_902797915.1 Oscillospiraceae bacterium | reverse complement strand
GCTACTGCCTCGGCAGAATAGACGGAATGTACCTTGTGCTGTACGCCGTAAACGGCACAACAGCGCAGAAATGCGGCTTCGTTTCTTATAACGGAGTGGATTAATATTAAAGACGGCGGAGGCGTTACGTTTGAAAATATTTCTTGCGTAAGGTCTCAAACGGCGGACTTTCCTCTTGTTATCGAAACCTCCACCGGAGGTTTCTCCCAAATTTTTGCAGCCTGCGGCATTAAAATTTGGAACCTCGTTTCAAGTCCGCCATAATAGAAAAAAGAAGCAAGACTGATGTCTTGCTTCTTTTTTTCTATTATGGCGGACTTGAAACGAGGTTCCAAATTATAAAGCCGCAGGCTGCAAAAATTTGGGAGAAACCTCCGGTGGAGGTTTCGATAACAAGAGGAAAGTCCGCCGTTTGAGTCTTATCTGCAATATAAAATTATTATTGCATTATTTTTGCCCTATCGGCGCGGTTTAATCCACCCCGTTATATGATACAAAGCCGCATTTCTGCGCTGTTGTGCCGTTTACGGCGTACAGCACAAGGTACATTCCGTCTATTCTGCCGAGGCAGTAGCACTGCTCGTATTTATCAAGCGAGCCGACCTTTTTTGATTTATCGGTAGTTGCATACACGGGCTCGGGTGTGGAGCCGTTTCTGTAAGGCTTACTCTCGGGCGGGGCTTTTTTTACACCGCCGCTGTACCTAACAAAGCCCGCCTTATGAGCGGATTTGCCGTCAACGGAATACACCACCAGATAACTGTTGCCCGCTTTACTGTAGCAGCGGGCTTTTTCATATTTTGAAAGTGCGCCGAGCTTCTTTTTAAGTTGGCTGGTTTCATACACCTTTTCGGCAGTACTGCCGTTTTTCCATTCAACAGGAACAGGAAAGCTGTCATACTCATTTTCAATACCGAGCGCCGACTGGTCCTTCGGGCGAAGCACGCCGAGCACATACTTGTAACTGTGGTAAACGAACTGGCATACCGCACCGCCGGGATAATTCTGGTCAAAGGACTCGAACTCGTTTGCGTTATACTTACCCGTTGCAACCGCGATATGACCCGCGCCCGATTTGTTGGACTTGGAAGACCACACAACCACGTCGCCCGCCTGAAGTTTTAAACCTTTTTTATAGGCAATACGGGTAAAATTCTTATAAAGCACGGGCTTTTTATAAAAATCGTCGTAATACTCATGGGCGTTGCCGTAGCCGTTCATAGCGGAAATCGGCACGCCGAACACCCTGTTACAATACGCTTTGATTAAATCAACGCACTGGTATTTATTAGTTGCGCTGCCCTGACCGTCAACGTCAATATGCTTGCCGTTAAGGGATTTAAAAAACTGGTTAAGAGTCATCGGCTCTCCCCCTAAAAATTATTTCTGTCAGCAGGGTTATTCAGAATACCGAACAGCGTTAATATCTCAATAATACAAGCGGCTGCGGTTTTGAACTCCTCGCTGATGTCAGGCGCAAAAAGTGCTATAATTATACATACCTGAGAAAGCACTGCAGCCCATACAATCGGGCTTTTAAAGCGTTCTTTCATAAATAAACCTCCTAATTCTTTATTGTTCCTTCTATGTCTTCTATTCTATGATTGATAACCTTAATCTGTTCCTTGATTACGGGAATTTTTTCAGCAAACTGATTGTGCTTATCAACCTTTTCCTCCAGCTTTTTCAAGCGGTAGGAAGTAAGCTTTGAAGAAGCGTAAATGCCGCCGAAGCTGCCCGCGCAGGTGCCGAGCAGCGACAGCAACGCAATTATAATATTTTCGGAAATAGCTATTCCTCCCTCTTTAATATTTCACTGAGTAAGCTTAAAGATTAGAGAAGCAAAGGGCAAAAGTCAACCTGATTTTAAGGCAAAGTACGGATTAACGGAGCAGTGTTTAAAAACGAAAAAAATATAGTTTATATTGACTATATTTCACATTATATTTGCATAATTATTCATCAGTTTTGTATATTTGTAAATAATTATTCATTTTCTATTGACATTGAAAAACAAGGGTGTATAATAAGTTAGCATATTAATAACATTCATATAGGAGAATGTATAAAAAATGATTAAGGTTTTCATTGACGGACAGGCGGGAACAACGGGCTTGCGCATTAAGGACAGGCTTTCCAAACGCGACGATATTGAGCTTATGGAAATTGCGGGCGACAAACGCAAGGACCCTGCCGAGATAAAGAAATTCATTAATGAAAGCGACATCACTTTTCTTTGCCTGCCTGACGACGCGGCAAGAGAAGCGGTTACGCTGCTTGATAAAAACAACAGCCGCACGAAGATTATTGACGCTTCAACGGCGCACAGAACTCTGCCTGAATGGGCGTACGGTTTTCCCGAATTATCAAACGCGCACAGAAGCAACATTGAAACCAACAGGCTGATTGCAAACCCCGGCTGCTACGCAAGCGGTTTTATTTCAATCGTTTACCCGCTGATTGCAAACGGGATTATTGATAAAAGCTACCCGCTGAGCTGCTTTGCGGTTTCGGGCTACAGCGGCGGCGGCAACAAGGCGATTGCGCAGTATGAGGACGCAGAGCGCGACTGCGAGCTCGACTCCCCGAGGCAGTACGCGTTAACCCAGCAGCACAAGCACCTTAAAGAAATGGCAGCAATTACGGGAATTGAAAGAACGCCGATTTTTTCCCCGATGATATGCGATTATAAATGCGGAATGGTTGTAAGTATTCCGCTGTTTACGGATATGCTTAACAAGAAGCTTAACGCCGAGGATTTGCGCGACATATACAGAGCGCATTACGGCAATACGGATATGATTAAAATCCGCCCCGCCGACTACGAACAGGTTATGCTGGGCGCAAACAATTTTGAAGGCAGGGACGACCTTGAAATACAGGTTAACGGCAACGACGACAGAATTGTTATCACAAGCAGATTTGACAATCTGGGCAAGGGCGCAAGCGGCGCGGCAATTCAGTGTATGAACCTTGCCTGCGGAATTGACGAAACTAAATCACTTGTTTTAGGAGATTAACTTATGGCTTATATTGACGGCGGCGTTTGCGCCGCAAAGGGCTTTAAAGCCGCGGGAATTTACTGCGGAATAAAAAAGAGCGCCGACGAAAGCGCTTCACACAAAAACGATTTGGGGCTGATTTTATCCGACGCCCCCTGCTCCACCGCCTGCGTTTACACAACAAACAAGGTTAAGGGCGCGCCGATAATTGTTACAAAGAAAAATCTCGAGGCAACAGGCGGCGTTTCAAAGGCGGTTATTGTTAATTCAAAAAACGCAAACACCTGCAACGCCGACGGCGAGCAGAAGGCTGAAAAAATGTGCAGCCTTGCAGCAGGCGCGCTGGGCATTGAGCCGCAGGAGGTTGTTGTTGCGTCAACGGGCGTAATAGGTCAGATTTTACCTATTGAGCCTATTGAGAATAAGATTGACGAGCTTGCGGCAAGGCTTTCCTACTCGGGCAACGAGGAAGCGGCAACCGCAATTATGACCACCGATACAATCAAAAAAGAGTACGCCTGCGAATTTGAAATCGGCGGCGTAAAATGCACAATCGGCGGTATGGCAAAGGGCAGCGGAATGATTCATCCTAATATGGCAACAACGCTGAACTTTATTACAACCGACGCAAAAATCGCACAGGCGGCACTGCAGAAAGCGCTTGACGAAATCGTTAAGGTTACATATAACTGCCTTTCAATTGACGGCGACACGTCCACCAACGATATGGTGTGCGTGATGGCAAACGGTGAAGCGGGCAATACGGAAATCACTGCAGACGGCGAAGCTTTTGAAAGCTTTAAAGCCGCGCTTTATGAGGTTATGATGAACTTAACCCGAATGCTTGCAAAGGACGGTGAGGGCGCTTCAAAGCTGCTTGAATGTGAATGCAGCGGCTGTGAAACCAAGGATAAGGCAATCGTTATTGCAAAGAGCGTTATAGGCTCCACCCTTTTCAAATGCGCAATCTTCGGCGAGGACGCTAACTGGGGGCGT
Source organism: Oscillospiraceae bacterium (assembly GCA_902797915.1). Classification (GTDB taxonomy): domain Bacteria; phylum Bacillota; class Clostridia; order Oscillospirales; family Acutalibacteraceae; genus Eubacterium_R. Next base: position 18,362 of record CADBUK010000053.1, on the reverse strand, counting down.
GTGCTTTGCGCAATCGGTTATGCCGACGCTGAGTTTGATATCAACAAGGTTGACGTAGACCTTGCTTCCGAATTCGGCAGAATTGCAGTTTGCAGGAACGGCGCGGGAGTTGAGTTTTCCGAGGACGAGGCTGCAAAGATTTTAAGCAGCGATGAGATTATGGTTTATGTCAACCTCAATGAAGGCAATGAGACTGCGCTTGCCTGGGGTTGCGATTTAACATACGATTACGTTAAGATTAACGGAGATTACAGAACATAAATTAACAACACCGTGAGGATGTGAAATTATGGATATTACAAATGCAATGAAGGCGGACGTGCTGGCAAAGGCACTGCCCTATATTCAGCTTTACAGGGGCAAAACAATCGTTGTAAAATACGGCGGAAACGCTATGATTAACGAGGAACTGAAGGCGGCGGTTATGCGTGATTTGGTGCTGCTGTCAACAGTCGGAATAAAAGTTGTGCTTGTACACGGAGGCGGACCTGAGATTAACAAAACGCTGAACGCTATGCAGGTTGAAAGCGAATTCGTTGACGGACTTCGCGTAACCACTAAGGAAACGGCTAACGTTGTACAGATGGTGCTTGCGGGCAAGGTTAACAAGGATTTGGTGTGCCAGATAGGCAATCTGGGCGGACACGCAATCGGGCTTTCAGGTATGGACGGCAATATGATTAAATGCAAACCGCTTGACGAAAAGCACGGCTTTGTGGGCGACATTATCAGTATGAACACCGAGCTTGTTGAGGAGGTGCTGGGTAACGGATACATTCCCGTTATTTCCACAATCGGCTTTGACGAGGAGAGCAACTGCTATAACATCAACGCGGACACCGTTGCCGCGGCAATTGCAGGCGCGCTCAAGGCTGAGGCGCTGATTTCAATGACGGACGTTGTAGGTCTTCTGCGCGACAAGGACGACCCCGAAACACTTATTCACAGAGTTTATATTTCAGACGTGCCTGCGCTTATCAGCGAGGGCGTTATAAGCGGCGGAATGATTCCCAAAATGGATTCAATGACTCAGGCGCTCCGCGAGGGCTGCAAAAAGGCATTTATTATTGACGGCAGAGTTCCCCACTCAATTCTTATGGAGCTTCTTACGGACGAAGGTATGGGCACGATGTTCAGAATTTCAAAACTTATATAAGCACGGTTAGGACAGGATATGAATACTAAAGAGAAAGATAAAAAATACATAGCAAATACTTATTCCCGCTTTGACGTTGCGCTTGCAAGCGGCAAGGGCTCAACGCTGATTGACGAAAACGGCAAGGAATACATTGATTTCGGCTCAGGCATAGGCGTTACCGCGTTCGGTATATGCGACGAAGAATGGAAAGCGGCGGTAAACGAACAGCTTGACAGACTGCAGCACGTATCAAACCTTTACTTTACCGCACCGTGTGCAGAGCTTGCAAAGCTGCTGTGCGAAAAAACAGGTATGAGCAAAGTTTTCTTCGGCAACAGCGGCGCCGAGGCAAACGAGGGCGCAATCAAATTTGCAAGAAAATACAGCAGCGACAAATACGGCGACGGCAGAAGCACGATTATTACGCTTGTTAACTCCTTCCACGGCAGAACAATCGCCACCCTTTCGGCAACGGGACAGGAGGTTTTTCACAAGGATTTCGGACCTTTTGTTGACGGCTTCAAATACTGCGAGGCTAACAACTGCGAACAGCTTGCGGAGATGGCAACGCCCGACGTATGCGCAATTATGTTTGAATGCGTTCAGGGCGAGGGCGGCGTATTAAACCTCTCCCCCGAATTCATAAGCGAGATTGAAAAAATCGCAGCGGAAAAGGATATACTTATGATTTGCGACGAGGTGCAGACGGGCAACGGCAGAACGGGCAGATACTTTGCGTACGAAAACTTCGGCATTAAGCCCGACATCGTTACAACCGCAAAGGGACTCGGCGGCGGGCTTCCGATTGGCGCGGTGCTGTTTAACGAAAAGTTTGAAAACGTTGTTACGCCGAGCTCACACGGCAGCACCTTCGGCGGAAACCCGATTGCAGCAGCAGGCGCCGTAAGCATTGTAAAACGCATTGACGATAACCTGCTTGCAGAGGTGCGAAAAAAGAGCGAATACATTAAGAACTACTTAACGGGCGTAAAGGGCGTTAAGGGCATAAGCGGAATGGGGCTTATGCTTGGCGTTGAAACCGAAAAGCCTGCCGCGGAAATTGCAAAAGCCTGCCTTGAAAACGGGCTGCTTGTATTAACGGCAAAAACAAAGGTAAGGCTTTTACCCGCGCTTAACATAACGTACGGCGAACTTGACAAGGGGCTTGAAATCTTAAAGGAGGCAATTGAAAAATGAAGCATTTACTTAAATTACAGGACTGGAGCACCAAGGAAATATTAGACGTTTTAAACCTTGCGGACCAGCTTAAATACGAAAACCACCACGGCATTGAGCATCATCATCTTAAAGGTAAAACCTTAGGTATGATTTTCCAGAAAAGCTCAACAAGAACAAGGGTTTCCTTTGAGACGGGTATGTACCAGCTCGGCGGTCAGGCGCTGTTTCTTTCCAACCGCGATTTACAAATCGGCAGGGGCGAGCCCGTTGAGGACACAGCAAGGGTTCTTTCCCGTTACCTTGACGGTATTATGATAAGAACGTTTGAGCAGAAAGAGGTTGAGGATTTGGCTGAATACGGCTCAATTCCGATTATTAACGGACTTACCGACTACTGCCATCCCTGTCAGGTGCTTGCAGACCTTATGACAATACGCGAGCACAAGCACACGTTTGACGGGCTGAAGCTCTGCTTTATCGGCGACGGTAACAATATGGCGAACAGCCTTATAGTAGGCGCAATCAAAATGGGAATGGAATGTGCAATTGCCTGCCCCGACGGTTATAAGCCCGACGCTGAGCTGATGAAATGGGCTGAGGAAAACGGCAGGTTTACCTGCAGCGACAACATTCTTGAATGTGCAAAGGGCGCCGACGTGCTTTACACTGACGTTTGGGCGTCAATGGGACAGGAAGAAGAAAAGGCGGAAAGAGAAAAGGTATTCAAAAGTTTCCAGATTAACGACGAGGTTATGGCAGTTGCAAACGAAGGCGCAATGGTGCTTCACTGCCTGCCCGCACACCGCGAGGAAGAAATTACGGCAAAGGTTTTTGAAGCTCACGCAGACGAAATCTTTGACGAGGCCGAAAACAGACTGCACGCACAGAAGGCAGTGTTGGTTAAACTGCTCGGTTAAATAACGCAGAGAAGAAAATGTAGGGGACGCCGACTCGGCGTCCCGTCAGTATAAATATAATTGGTTGATTGTATGGATAATGAAAAGGTTTATATCTGCCTTTCAAACGGGCAGGTTTTTGAGGGAAAACGCTTCGGCGCAGGCGGCGACGTAATCGGCGAGCTTGTTTTTACGACGGGTATGTGCGGCTACATTGAAACGCTGACCGACCCGAGCTATTACGGTCAGATTGTTATGCAGACCTTTCCCCTGATAGGCAATTACGGATTTATTAAAGAGGACGCAGAGGCGAATAAAAGCTACGTTTCAGCCTACATCGTGCGTGAAAAATGCGATAACCCATCAAATTTCCGCTGCGATGAAACGCTTGACGAATACCTGAAAAGCGAGGGCGTTATAGGCGTTTACGACGTTGACACAAGAGAGCTGACAAAAATAATCCGTGAAAGCGGCGTTATGAACGCGGCAATCGTTTCAAACCCGAATATGCTTGACAAGCAGGCTGTTGAGGATTACAGGATTACAGAGGCTGTAAAATCCACCTCCGTTACCAAGCCCTGCCTTGTTGCAAGCGAGGAGCACAGGCATAACGTTGTGCTGCTGGATTACGGCAAGAAGGACAATATCCCCCGAGAGCTTGCAAAGAGGGGCTGTAACGTTGCAATAGTTCCGTTTGACACAAAGGCGGAGGATATTCTGAAGCTTAACCCCGACGGCATTATGCTTTCAAACGGACCCGGCGACCCGAGCGATAACGCGGAATGTATTGAGGAGCTGAAGAAGCTTGTGGGCAAAAAGCCGATTTTCGGAATCTGCCTCGGGCATCAGCTTTTGGCGCTTGCTATGGGCGCTAAGACCGAAAAGCTTAAATACGGACACAGGGGCGTTAATCAGCCCGTTAAGGATTTGAGCACGGGCAGAACCTATATTTCCTCGCAAAACCACGGTTACGCCGTGCTTAACGACGGCATTGAGGAATGCGGCGGCGTTATCAGCTTTATTAACGCAAACGACGGAACAAACGAGGGTATTGACTACCCCGAGATGAACGCGTTTTCCGTTCAGTTCCACCCCGAAGCGTGCAGCGGCCCGCACGACACAAGGTTTTTATTTGACAGATTTATCAGTATGATGGGAGGTAATGAATAATGCCTCTTAACAAGGATATTAAAAAGGTTTTGGTTATCGGCTCAGGCCCGATAGTTATAGGTCAGGCGGCTGAATTTGACTACGCAGGCGCTCAGGCGTGCCGCGTACTTAAAGAGGAAGGCATAGAGGTTGTGCTTGTTAACGCAAACCCCGCAACCATTATGACCGACAAGGCGCTTGCAGACCACATTTACCTTGAGCCCTTAACCGAGGAAACCGTTAAAAGAATTATTGAAAAGGAAAAGCCCGACAGCATTCTCGGCGGTCTCGGCGGACAGACGGGACTTACAATCTCCATGCAGCTGGCGGCAAGCGGATTTCTTTCAGAGCATAACGTGCGCCTGCTCGGAACTAACGCCGAAGCGATTGACAAGGCTGAGGACAGGCAGATGTTCCGCGACACAATGCTGAAAATCAATCAGCCCGTTGTGCCGAGCGACATTGCAAACGACCTTGAAGCCGCCGTTAAAATTGCAGGCGAAATCGGCTACCCCGTTATCGTACGCCCCGCGTTTACACTCGGCGGTGCGGGCGGCGGCGTTGCATATAACGAGGCAGAATTAAAAGAAACCGCAAAGCGCGGGCTTATGATGAGCCCTATTACTCAGGTGCTTGTTGAAAAATACATTGCGGGCTGGAAGGAAATTGAATTTGAGGTTATGAGGGACTGCGCAGGCAACGTTATTGCAGTCTGCTCAATGGAAAACTTTGACCCCGTAGGCGTTCATACGGGCGACAGCATTGTTATTGCGCCCGCAGTTACGCTTGGCGACAAGGAATACCAGATGCTGCGCTCGGCGTCGCTTGATATTATTACGGAGCTTGGTATTGAGGGCGGCTGCAACTGCCAGTTTGCGCTTAATCCCGAAAGCTTTGAATACAGCGTTATTGAGGTTAACCCGCGAGTTTCGCGCTCATCAGCCCTTGCTTCAAAGGCGACGGGCTACCCGATTGCGAAGGTTACAACAAAGATTGCGCTTGGCTATACGCTGGACGAAATCAAGAACGACATTACGGGCAAAACCTGTGCCTGCTTTGAGCCGACGCTTGACTACGTTGTTGTAAAGGTACCGAAATGGCCGTTTGACAAATTCGTTAACGCCTCAAGAAAGCTCGGTACGCAGATGAAGGCAACGGGCGAGGTTATGAGCATAGCGCCCTCCTTTGAAATGGCGATAATGAAAGCCATCAGGGGTGCTGAAATCGGGCTTGACACGCTGAACAACCCCTCCCTGCCCGCTGACGATTACATTTACGACGCGCTTAAAAGGCAGGACGACCTGAGGATATTCACTGTTTTCAGGGCAATCAAGGAGGGCGTTTCAATCAGCGAAATCCACCGCCTTACAATGATTGACGAATGGTTTTTATACAAGCTTAAAAATCTGGCGGAATACGAGGCAAAAATTGCAAACACGCCGATTTCAAACGAGCTTTACCTTCAGGGCAAAAAGCTGGGCTACACCGACGACGCGCTGGAGCGCATAAGCGCCTCCCCCCTTGCTTATCACAGGGACGCGGTTTATAAAATGGTTGACACCTGCGGCGCTGAATTTGCCGCGGAAACCCCGTACTTCTATTCCACATACGACAACCACTGCGAAAGCCGCGAGATTGAACGCGGAGAAAAAGAGCGTATAATCGTTCTCGGCTCAGGTCCCATACGCATAGGTCAGGGCATTGAGTTTGATTATTCCTCCGTTCACTGCGTATGGACCTTAAAGGAACTTGGCTATGAGGTTATCATAATCAACAACAACCCCGAAACCGTTTCCACGGACTTCGACACGGCGGACAGGCTTTATTTTGAGCCGCTTACGCCCGAGGACGTTATGAACATCATTAAGGTTGAAAAGCCTGTAGGAATTGTTGTTGCCTTCGGCGGTCAGACCGCGATTAAGCTTACTAAATTTCTTGACGACAACGGCATTAAAATCCTCGGAACGTCGGCTGAGGGCATTGACGTTGCGGAGGACAGGGATAAATTTGACAAGCTGCTTGAGCAGTTCGGCATTTTCAGACCCAAGGGCACGTCGGTTACCGACCTTGAGGGCGCAATTGCAGCAGGCAATTCGCTCGGCTACCCCGTTTTACTGCGCCCGAGCTACGTTATCGGCGGGCAGAATATGACAATTGCATACACTGACGACGACGTTAAGCAGTATATGGACATCATTCTGAAGCAGGGCATTGAAAACCCCGTGCTTGTTGACAAATATATGATGGGCACGGAGCTTGAGGTTGACTGCATTTCGGACGGCGAAAAGGTGCTTATTCCCGGTATTATGGAGCATATTGAGCGCGCAGGCGTTCACAGCGGCGATTCAATAGCCGTTTACCCGCCGTACAATATTCAGGATAAAATGCTGCAGAAAATCTGCGATATTTCCACCAAGCTTGCGCTGTCACTCGGCACAAAGGGACTTGTTAACATTCAGTACCTTACCTATCAGAACGAGCTTTACGTTATTGAGGTTAACCCGAGGGCCTCGCGCACAATCCCGTACATCAGCAAGGTAACGGGCGTTCCCATGGTAGAGCTTGCAACCAAAATTATGGTGGGCGCAACGCTTGAGGAGCTCGGCTACGAGGCAGGACTTTACAGAATACCTCCATACTACGCGGTTAAGGTGCCTGTTTTCAGCTTTGAAAAGCTGAACGACGTTAACAGCAAGCTCGGACCCGAAATGAAATCCACGGGCGAGGTTTTAGGCGTGGGCAAAAACCTGAACGAAGCGTTGTTTAAGGGGCTTGTTTCCGCAGGGTTTAAGGTTGATTTCCACAAGAAAGACAGGCACGCCGTGCTTATTACCGTAACCAAGCAGGACAGATACGAAATCGTTAACCTTGCAAAGAAGCTTGACGATTTAGGCGCAGAGCTTTGGGCAACGCCCGAAACCGCCAAGGCGATTGAAAGCCTCGGCATTGAGGTTAAGCGCGTTAACAAGCTGCGCGAGGACAATTCCATTATGGAGCTTGTTGAGAGCGGTATTCTGGACTACATCGTTTACACGGGCAAGAGCGATAAAAAGAGCATTGAGGACTACATAAAGCTCTTTAACCGCGCAAATCAGCTTGGTATTGCAACTATTACCTCGCTTGACACGGCTAACGCCCTTGCGGACATTATTGCAAGCCGTTACAAGCAGTCCAACACCGAGCTTGTTGACATCAACAATATGCGCTCTGAAAAGGGTATTCTTAAATTCAGCAAAATGCAGGGCACGGGCGACGACTACATTTTCTTTAACAACGAATGCGGTATCATAACCTGCCCCGAAAGCTTTGCAATTGAGTTTACCGACAGGCACAGGGGCATCGGCGGCGACGGTATAGTGCTTATTGAAGGCTCTGAAATCGCAGACGCGAAGATGAGAATATTCAATATGGACGGCTCCGAGGGCAAAATGGCGGGCAACTCCATTCGCTGCGAGGGCAAATACCTGTACGACAACGATATGGTTAAAAAGGAACAGATGACCGTTGAAACCGCAAGCGGCATTAGAGAGCTGCAGCTGTTTACAAGAAACGGCAAGGTTAATTCCGTAACCGTCAATATGGGCAAAGCCGAGCTTAACCCGAGCAAAATTCCCGTTTTGCTTGAGGACGAAAAAATCATCGGCAAAGAGGCTAAAATTGCCGGCGACAAATACGATATTACCTGCGTTTCGGTAGGCAACCCGCACTGCGTTGTTTTTGTTGACAACGTTGACAGGGTTCCACTTGAAGAAATCGGACCGAAGTTTGAAAACGCGGAAATATTCCCCGAGCGCGTTAACACCGAATTTGTGCGCATAGTTAACAGCCGCACAATAAAAATGCGCGTATGGGAACGCGGCAACGGAGAAACCGAGGCGTGCGGAACGGGCGCCTGCGCCGCTGTTATTGCCGCTGTTGAAAACGGCTTTTGCAGCAAGGGCGAGGACATTACCGTTAAGCTTCGCGGCGGCGATTTAATAGTTAATTACACTGACGACGCGGTTTACCTTACGGGCGACTGCAACCTGATTTTCACGGGACAAATTGAATATTAAAAGAAAAAAGGGAGGGCGTGAAGCCCTCCCTTTTTTATTAATTATTCAACTGATAAATCAAATTCGTAAGTAATAACAACCCAGTAATCAAGCGACAGGCAGTTGAAATTATTTGCGTAGCGAACGTCCGCACCCGGCGCAACGTTTACAAGCGAAATCCTGTTATTTGCGAGCGCCTGATAAACGGCGTCATACTGAGCCTTATTTTCATCATCAACAAAGCTCATATAAATACCGTCATTTGAGCATCTGCCCGTGTAATTATAGCCGCCCTTATAATCCGAAAGGCACGCCTTTACGGCTGAGCCGTAATCCTTGAGCACAACGGAATAATAATTCTCCCAACCCTGCTGCCAGTTTTCAGAACCGATTGCGTACTTGGGGTAATTATAAATCTTTGTAGCCTCTGAAACTGCGCCGATATCCTCATTACCGCCCGCAAACACAACAGAAGCGCCGTTATCATACATCTTTTCAACAACCGCCTGATAGCGATTTACCATAGTGTAAGATGTGTAAGGAGAGAATTCGTTTTCCATACTGATACCCGCGCCGTAGCCGTCAGCATCGGCATTTGACCAGTGAGTAAAGATATAGCCCTCCTGTGGAAGCGCCGCGGCAACCTCAATATTATCATCGGTTACATAAGAGCCTGCGCCCGTGCATTCGCCGTTACCGCCCTCGCCCGTAACAACCGTAACGTCAAAGGTCGGCTCCGTACTTTCTGCAAAAACGGGGGTAAGCGTAATGCCGCCAACCTCGTCGCTGATGTGAACCCAGGTATCCTTGGCGTAAGCGTCGTCAATATCAGCCTCTGCGCCGTTAGCAGTTTCAATCTGCCAGTGGTCAAATACATAACCGCTTTCGGCAGCGGGCGCTTTAACGTTGCAGGAGTCCCCTGCCATAATATACTGCGCTGAAAAATCAGCGGAGCCGTCAGCAGTTTTTACAATTACGGGATAAGTTGTTGACGGAGCGTCAGCATAAACAGCCGTAATTGTGCAATCGCATTTTTCAACCAAAAGGTTTGTTTCTGTCTTTTTAGTTTCGGAAAGGTTAACTTTACTGTCCTTAACGCCGTCAGTATTGCTCTTATAATCCCAGTGGTCGAAAACCTTACCCTCGGGTGCAGGGTCAGCCGTGATGGCAACGTTTGAGCCCTCAGTGTAGGTACCCGAGCCCTTGCCGTTTTCAACGGTTACAACGTAGCAATCCTCGCCAATATTTTCAATCCTGTCATAATTGGCGGTAAGGGTAAAGGAATAATCGTAATCAAGCAGCTGGGAATCATAATCCGCATAAGCAAGCCTTACGGGAATTCCGAGCTCATCAGCGGCATAGCCCGCGCCCTGAAGGAAGCCCGCGCCGTAGCGGCTGGAGGTTTCGGACTGAATGGAGCCGAAATAGCCGAGATTTGTGTTACCCGAAATTACCGCAGTATAGCCTGCAAGAAATCCGCTTTCAAGCGAATTGAAATCAACGGTCATAACATTATTCATAAACGCGTCAATATCCGAGCCCTCGGGATGAGGCATACCGTCAACCAAAATAAACTGAGCCTGCGGATAAAGCGAGGAAGCCTCGTAAACGGCAACCTCAAAAGCATCTGTTGGCAAAACAATCATTGCGGCGCCGTTGCTTACCGCCAAATCAATATATTTGAGCGCGGTTTCCGTTGTAACGGGAGAATCCTCCTCAACAGGCGGCTGATAATAACGGCAGGACAAGCCCTGCTCGTCACAGTATTCCTTAACGCCGCTCCACGCGCTTTCGTTATATGCGCCGTCAGTTACAAGCCCGCCGTCCGTAATAAGAACAACGTCGTAATGCAGGCTTTTTGCCTTTGCACAGCCTGTAAAAGTAACTGCAAGCAACGCAACGCACATTATTGCACAAATTAACCTTTTCATAAATTTCCCTCCAAGAAAGAAACATATTTCAACTAATATATAATAACAAAAAATAATAAATATTGCAATATCATTTGTTGATTTAATACCTAAAAAGAATTATAATAAGAAAAACAACGCTTTTACGGAGGTTATTATGCTTCAGAAACAGCTTGATTATATCAGAAGCCTTACCGATTTTGTGCCCGACACCGCGCTTGTTCTGGGCTCGGGGCTCGGCGGATTTACGGACGAAATGCAGATTGAATGCGTTATTAACTACAGCGACATTCCCGACTTTCCCGTTTCAACCGCGCCCACTCACAAGGGCTGCTTTGTGTTTGGCAAAATAGGCGAAGCAAAGCTTGCGGTTATGCAGGGACGCGTTCATCTTTACGAGGGCTACACCGCGCAGCAGGCGGTTATGCCCATTCGGCTTTTAAGGCTGCTTGGCGCAAAAACGCTGATATTAACAAACGCCGCGGGCGGAATTAACAGGGATTTTCAGATTGGCGACTTAATGGTTATTGACGACCATATTTCAAGCCTTGTGCCCTCTCCCCTGCGCGGAAGAAACATTGACAGCCTCGGCGTACGCTTTCCCGATATGAGCGACGTTTACAGCAAAAGGCTGCGCAAAATCATAACCGAATGCGCCTTAAAAAACGGAATTGAAATTAAAAACGGTGTTTACATTCAGCTACAGGGACCTGCGTTTGAAACCAAGGCAGAAATAAAAATGTGCTCCGTGCTCGGCGCGGACGCCGTGGGAATGAGCACCGCAATTGAGGCGCAGGCAGCGAAGCACTGCGGCTTTGAGGTTTGCGGAATAAGCTGCATAACAAACCTTGCCTGCGGGCTGCTTGACCAGCCGATTACAAGCGAGGAAGTAAGCGAAACCGCCGCAAAGACCGCGGTTAAATTCAACGCCCTTTTGAAAGCAACGATTGAGAGCATTGCAGATGAACACTGAAAACATAAGATACGGGGACGGCAGACTGTTTATACTTGACCAGACGCTGCTTCCTAACGAAATCAAATATATAGAAATGACCTGCATTGAGGATTGCTATGACGCAATCAAAAGACTTGCGGTCAGGGGCGCGCCTGCCATAGGGATTTTTGCGGGATATTCGATTGCGCTTTTCCACGGAAATAATCTTGAAAAAAGCGCTGAATATCTGATATCCTCACGCCCGACGGCAGTTAATCTGAGCTGGGCGGTAAACAGAGTTTCAGCCGCGATTAAAAGCGGAAAAAGCGGTATTGACGAGGCAATTGCAATTCACAAAGAGGATATTGAAATGTGCCGCAAAATCAGCGAATACGGGCTTTCCCTGCTTAAAGACGGCGACGGGGTTTTAACCCACTGCAACGCAGGCGAGCTTGCTACCTCAAAATACGGCACGGGGCTCGGTCCCCTCATTTTAGGCAAGGAAAAGGGATACAGCTTCCACGCCTACGTTGACGAGACGAGGCCGCTTTTACAGGGAGCGAGGCTGACAAGCTTCGAGCTTGAAAGCCACGGGATTGACACAACCCTGATTTGCGACAATATGGCAAGCCTTGTGATGAAAAAGGGGCTGATTAACGCGGTACTCGTCGGCGCGGACAGGATTGCCGCAAACGGCGACACGGCAAACAAAATCGGCACAAGCGGCGCGGCAGTTTTGGCAAAGCACTACGGTATTCCGTTTTACGTGCTTGCGCCGTACTCCACAATTGATTTTAAATGCGAAACGGGCGATGACATAGTTATTGAGGAAAGGGACGGCGAGGAAATCAAAACGATGTTTTTTGAGCGCCCCTCCGCCCTGCCGCAGACAAAATGCTTTAACCCCGCGTTTGACGTTACGGACAACGGGTTGATAACCGCGATTATTACGGACAGGGGCATTATCCGCGCACCGTTTGACATTAATTTAAGAAAGGCTATTAACAATGATTAGATTTTATAACGGAAGAGTTTTAACCCTGAAAGACGGCTTTGATATTACGGAAGACGAGGTTTGGGTTGACGGCAGTAAAATCTGCTTTATCGGCAAAAACGATAGTCTTAAAGCGGACAGGGAGATTGACCTTAACGGCAACCTTTTAATGCCCTCCTTTAAAAACGCGCACACACATTCCGCAATGACCTTTGCAAGAAGCTTTGCGGACGATTTGCCGCTGCAGCCCTGGCTTTATGATATGATTTTCCCGATGGAAGCAAAAATGACGGGCGACGATATATACAAGCTTTCGCGCCTTGCGTTTCTTGAATACCTGACAAGCGGAATTACCGCGTGCTTTGATATGTATTACTTCCCCGAGGATATGGCGAGGGCAAGCGTTGACGCGGGCTTCAGGACCGTTATGTGCTGCGCTATTAATAACTTTAAGGAAAGCATTCAGCTGCTTGAAGATTATTACAACAGATATAATAATTATAACGAGCTTGTGTCATACAAATTAGGCTTCCACGCTGAATACACAACCTCGTTTGAAAGAATGAAGGAAATTGCGGGAGTTGCCGAAAAATATGAGGCGCCCGTGTTTATGCATTCCTCCGAAACCGAGAGCGAGGTTGCGGGCTGTATTGAAAGATACGGCAAAACGCCGACCGCGCTTTTTGAGGAGCTCGGGTTCTTTAACTACGGCGGCGCGGGATACCACAGCGTTTGGATGACCGACGATGACCTTGAGATTTACAAAAAGCGAGGGGTTTGGGCAGTAATTAACGCGGGCTCAAACGCTAAGCTGGCTTCGGGAATTGCGCCCGTCTGCAAGATGATGAACAAGGGAATTAACCTTGCTATCGGCACTGACGGGCCGAGCAGCAACAATGCGCTGGATATGTTCCGCGAGATGTTCTTAATCGCGGCAACGCAGAAGATAAAGGAAAAGGACGCCTCTGCCTGCAACGCAAACGAAATTCTGAAAATGGCAACGGTCGGCGGAGCGCGCTGTATGGGGCTTGACGACTGCGACTGCATTGACGTAGGCAAAAAGGCGGATTTGATTGTGCTTGACCTGCACCGCCCGAATATGCAGCCGATTAACAACATTACCAAGAACATCGTTTATTCAGGCTCAAAGGAAAACGTTAAGCTTACGATGATTAATGGCAAAATCCTTTACGAAAACGGCGAATTCATCGGCACGGACGTTGAAAAAATCTATGCCGACGCGCAGGAGGTTACGGAAAGGCTGAAAAAATAAGCAAAAAAGGGTGCCCCTTGGGCACCCTTTTTTTATGCAATTATCTATTTGCTTTTTGACTTGCCGCCTTCAAGAGCTTTATAGGTAAAGGCTGCGAGTGCTGCGCCGATGAGCGGAGCAACAATGAAAATCCAGAGGCATTTAATCGGCTCCGTATTGCCTGTAAGCGCCGCCGCAACTGCGGGAGCAAGGCTACGCGCAGGGTTAACGGACGTGCCCGTTAAGCCGATGCCAAGGATATGAACGAGAGTTAATGTTAAACCGATTACAAGACCGCCGAAAGAACCGTGCTTTGCTTTTTTAGAGGTTACGCCGAGGATTGTTAAAACGAAGATGAAGGTTAAAACAATCTCAACAACCATACCGGCAACAATGCTGCCATTAACGCCGGCAAGACCGTTTGAGCCGAAGCCGCCCGTCATATCGGTTACATTACCCGTACCGAAAATAAGAGCAAGAATACCAACGCCCGCAAAGCCGCCGATGCACTGAGCGATTACATAGCCGAAGAAATCGGAAACGCTCATTCCCCCGCTGATTAAAACGCCGAGGGAAACGGCAGGATTAATGTGGCAGCCCGAAATGTTACCGATACAATAAGCCATACCGACGATGGTTAAACCGAACGCAAGCGCAGTTAAAATATAACCGCCGCCGTTTGCCGCGTCACAGCCGACAAGCATTGCCGTACCGCAGCCGAGGGTTACCAAAACCGCAGTGCCGATAAGCTCTGCCAAATACTTTTTCATAAAAACACACTTCCTTAAAATAATATTCGGGCAATATATGCCCGAATATATTATAACCTATTTACTTTGGTTTCGCAATACAAACAACGATAAGTTCCCTTATTATCCGTTAAAACAAATTCATAGGGCACGTTATCCTCAACGTTTGTTATACAGCGCGGGTTTGAGCATTTTGCAATACCCTTAATCCTTTGCGGCATATTAAGCTTTTTCTTTGAGGCAACCGAGTTTTCAATTCTGTTAACGGTAATGCCCGAATCAATAAAGCCGAGAACGTCAAAATCCAAATCAATAAGCTCGTTAATCTTGATAATATCCTTCGTGCCGAGCTTAACGGACTTTGCATTCTGAATTATTGCAACCTGACAGGAAAGTTTATCAAGCCCGAGCGCATAATAAACCTTCATACCCATACCTGCGGAAATATGGTCCAGCACGTAGCCGTTTTCAATTTCATCAATCTTCATCAAACTCACCTGCCCATTTAAGTAAAGTAATAATCAGCGCCATTCTGATATATTTGCCGTTGAGCGCCTGTTCAAAGTATTTTGCCCTCGGGTCCTCGTCAACCTCAACGGTAATTTCATTAACGCGGGGCAGCGGGTGCATAATTGTTAAATCCGCTTTTGCGTTTTCAAGCTTTGCGGTATCAAGAATAAACGCGTCCTTATGCTTTAAATACTCATCCTCAGAGAAGAAGCGTTCGCGCTGAATACGCGTCATATAAAGTATATCAAGCTCAGGCATAACCTGCTCCATCTTTTCCGCCTCGATATACTCAATTCCCTTTTCGTCAAGATAATCGGTTTTGATGTAATCGGGAACGGAAAGCTCCTTTGGCGAGATAAGAACAAATTTAACGCCGCTGTAACGGCACATTGCTTTGATAAGGCTGTGAACGGTTCTGCCGAATTTCAAATCGCCGCAAAGACCGATTGTAAGATTATCAAGCCTGCCCTTTTCACGATAGATTGTAAGCAAATCGGTAAGCGTTTGCGTGGGGTGGCTGTGTCCGCCGTCGCCCGCGTTGATAACGGGAACGTCGGATTTATAAGAAGCAACGCGGGGAGCGCCCTCAACGGGGTGGCGCATTGCAATAATATCCGCATAGTAGGAAACGATTTTAACCGTGTCCGAAACAGACTCGCCCTTTGAAGCCGAGGAGGAATTAGCCTCCGAAAAGCCCAGCACGTTGCCGCCGAGCTCCATCATAGCCGCCTCAAACGAAAGGCGTGTGCGGGTGCTCGGCTCAAAGAAAAGCGTTGCAAGCTTTTTGCCCCTGCAGATTTCGGAATACTTCTTTTTGTTTTCGATAATATCCATTGCAAGCGACAGCATTTCGTCAATCTCTGCAAGGGATAAATCGGTTGTGTCTAAAAGATGGCGCATAGTATAATGACCCTCCTTTTATTCTTTAGCTCCGTTTACTGAAAGATAATTCTTTATTCTCTCAACATTTTCACGGTTTGCTTCATTTTCTTCAAGATATTCAATGATGTCATAAACATCAACAACGGAATATACGGGGAAGCCGAATTCCTCGCCGACCTCTGCCATAGCGGATTTTTCGGTTTTGCCCTTTTCCTTACGGTCAACCATTACGAACACGGCGGCAACCTTTACGCCGTTGAGTGAGGAAAGAATGTCCATACTTTCCCTGATGGCAGTGCCCGCCGTAATAACATCCTCAACTATAACGATTTCCTCATTTTCAGCAGGCTTATAACCTACAAAAACGCCGCCCTCGCCGTGATCCTTTTCCTCCTTACGATTAAAGAAAAACGGCACGTCAAGCCCCTGCTGTGCAAGAGCAACGGAAACGGAAACCGCAATCGGAATTCCCTTATAAGCGGGGCCGTAAAGCACAGCCTGCTTTTTGCCGAGCTTTTCAAAATAAGCCTTAGCATAAAACTCGCCGAGTTTCTGAATCTGCGCGCCCGTTTTAATATCGCCCGCGTTGATGAAATACGGAATTTTTCTGCCGCTTTTTGCGGTGAAGTCGCCGAATTTCAGCACGCCCGCATTTTCAAGAAATTCAATAAATTCGTGTTTATACTGTTCCATAATCTGCCTTCCTTTCAGCCGTTAATCAACAAATTCCGCTACGCAGCGGCGGTAAGCCGCAACGGGATTTTCAGCCTGAGTAATCGGTCTGCCTACCACGATATAGTCGGAGCCGATTTCCTTTGCCCTTTCGGGAGTGGTAACGCGCACCTGGTCGCCTACCTCGCCGTCCGCAAAACGAACGCCCGGAGTTACCGTGATAAAGCCGTTGCCGCAGGCTTCCTTAACCATACCCGCCTCAAGCGGAGAGCACACAACGCCGTCAAGCCCTGCCGCCTTTGTGTTTTGCGCATACTTAACAATCGTATCGTTAATAGAAGCATTTATGAGCAATTCCTTCTGCATTCTTTCCTCGCTTGTGGAGGTAAGCTGGGTAACCGCAATTAAAATCGGACGGCTGCCGTCAGGCTTGGTTAAGCCTTCAATTGCCGCTTTCATCATATCAATAGTGCCTGCCGCGTGAAGATTTGTCATATCAACGTCAAGATTTGAAAGCACCGACATAGCCTTTTTAACGGTGTTGGGAATATCGTGCAGCTTTAAATCAAGAAAAATTTTATGTCCCCTCGCCTTGATTTCGCGTACGATTGAGGGACCCTCCGCATAATAAAGCTCCATTCCTATTTTAACAAAAGGCTTTCTGCTTTCGTCCTTAAACTTATCAAGAAACGCGAAGGTTTCTGCCGCGCTGCTGAAATCGCAGGCAATAATTACATCCTTACCCATTACTCAACCACTCCTATAATATCGCTGATTTTTTCTATTCCGAGGCGCTCACACTCCGCGGGGAGCGCTTCAATTATTTCCTTGCAGGCATACGGATTAACAAGATTTGCCGCGCCGACCTGAACGGCGGTTGCGCCCGCCATCATCATTTCAATTACATCCGCGGCAGTTGAAACGCCGCCGCAACCCATAACGGGAATATTGCAGGCTTTTGAAACCTGATAAACCATTCTGACCGCCACGGGAAAAACCGCGTCGCCCGAAAAGCCGCCCATTTTGTTGGCAATAACGGGCTGACGGCGTTTTGTATCTATCCTCATACCGAGCAGAGTATTGATAAGGCAGATACCGTCCGCCCCTGCCTCCTCGCAGGCTTTTGCGATTGCAACAATATCCGTTACGTTAGGGGAAAGCTTAATTACAACGGGCTTTGTTGTAACCGCCTTTACCGCCCTTGTTACCTCTGCGGCGCAGGCGGGGTCCGTGCCGAAGCTCATTCCGCCGCCGTGAACATTCGGGCAGGAAACGTTAACCTCTAAAATGCCTACCTGCTCCTCCTTATCAAGCAGGGCGCAGGTGTAAGCGTAATCCTCAACGGAAAAGCCGCTGACGTTTGCAATAACCTTTTTATGAAAGAACTGCTTTAACGCGGGCAGTTCGTTTTTTATTACGCTTTCAACGCCCGGATTTTGAAGTCCGACGGCGTTAATCATACCGTTTTTACATTCCGCAATTCTCGGCGTAGGATTGCCGAAGCGGGCGTCCCTTGTTGTACCCTTAAAGGAGAACGAGCCGAGAATATTTATATCGTAAAAATCCTTGAATTCCCTGCCGAAGCCGAAGGTGCCGCTTGCGGGAACTACGGGATTATCCATCTGCATACCGCAGAGATTAACCGATAAATCTACCATACGATTTCCTCCCTTTCTAATACGGGACCGTCCTTGCAGATGCGCTTATAGCCGTACTTTGTTTTGCAGGAGCAGCCCATACAGGCGCCGAAGCCGCAACCCATACGCTCCTCAAAGCTGTACTGACCCGAGGTCTGTACCCTTGCCTCTATAGCCCTGAACATCGGCATAGGACCGCAGGTGTAAAAATAGTCGTAATCGCAGTCCATAGCGTCGGTAACAAAGCCCTTTGTGCCGAAGCTGCCGTCAACCGTTGTTACCCTGATGTCACAGCCGAGGGCTTTAAACTCATCAAGATAAAAGATTTCGCCTGCGGTATTAAAACCGAGGATAACCGTCGGCTGCTGACCGTCAGCAATAAGGCGTTTTGTGAGATTATAAAGCGGAGGAATTCCGACGCCGCCG
>CADBUK010000052.1 GCA_902797915.1 Oscillospiraceae bacterium | reverse complement strand
TCGCGGATTGTGCACTGCATATTGTTTTTGCCCTGCATCATCGCGTACCAGTGGTAAACCCACCACGCCGAATTAGGCGTGTTGTAATCCGCGGCGGTGGAGCAGAGGTTGTTTGCAAGCAGCCAGTACGCCTGGTCGCCGTAAACCTTGCTGTCCTCAATGCAGGAAATATATTTGAGCATTGTGTTCGGGTTACCGTTATCCTCCATCATTCCGTATTCGGTAACAAGAATCATCAAATCGTCAATGCCGAGCTCCTGCTCAAGTGCGCGAAGTTCACTGACGTGCGCCCTGAAATCGTAAACCGAGCGTATTTGCAGCTCGTGGTAAATAATTACGTCGGGCAAACAGTTGCTTTCAACCGAAAACGTGAGGAAATTATTAAGCTTTTCAATATTGTATTCAAAGTTGCCGGGTCCGCCGATAAGCCCGTCGGGGTCAAGAGCTTTAACGTAATCATAAGTCAGCTTCCACGCGGCGTTAAAATTCTGCCTGCCGACGTCGTTAAAATCGTTCCAGCCGCCGTTCGGGTTTTCCGCGTCTGGCACCCATTCGCCGAACCAAACGCCGTTATCGCACTCATTGTAAAGGCAGTAAACGATTTTGCCGTGGTAATCGGAAGCCTTGATAGCGTTAACCGTTTCTTCAATTCTCGGGAAAAAGTCCTCGGTTACGAACTGCTGCCAGTCATAAGTGCCGTTTTTCTTTGCCTCGTTAATTGCGGCTTCCTCGTAATACCAGGTGGAGTACATATCCTGCAGATAAACGCAGAGGTAGTCCGCGCCGCAGTCAATTGCCTCGTCGGCAACGTCGTCCATTTCAGCAATAGGGTGCTGAAGTCCGAGGGTGGTTTTTGTTGCAAGGCTTGTTATGCCCACGCTTTCAACCATCTCGCGCGAGGGAACGCCCTCCTCCGCAATACCGTAAAGGTAGCCCGAAGCGCCGCCCGTTACCGTGCCGTTATAATTCTTTGCGTCAAACACAAGCGTAGGCTTGTGAAGCAGGAAAAATCCGCCGACGGCAACCGCCGCCGCAAGAATAATAACCGCAAGTGAAATGCCTATTTTTTTAACAGTTTTCATAAATTTTTACCTTCTGAATATCGGTCGCTGACCGCGTTTTTAAACAAAAGCCGCGCTGTTATTTAAGAAAGCATATATTTATAGCCTTCGGCTCAACCTTAAAAACAACCTCGCTGTAATCAAAGTTTTCGCCGTCGCAATTGCCGAGAAGCGCCTTGCCGTCCGTTGACCATATCCTGCCGCCGACAAGCTTGCCGATATGTACCTTTCTGCTAACCTCCTCGGTTAATTTACCGTCGTTATATTTGGGAATAAGCGGAAGCGCCTCGTGCAGCTTAACAGCGTCAACCATACAGAAATCCAGCACGCCGTCGTCCAAAACGGAATCGGGCTCGGGGCAGAAGCCGCCGCCGTAATAGCTTGCGTTACAGATTGCAAGCAGCGTGTATTCCGCAGGGGTAAGGGTTAAGGTTTTGGCGTTATCATAATCGTCAACAAGCTGAAGCTCAAGGTTAATTTCATACTTCATTGACTGCAGAATTGCGGGAATAATCGCAATACTGTACGCCTGATGGCCGAGGAACTTAGCCTTGTCCGCCATCTTTTTACCGATGGTTTCAACCTTGGTGTCAAGCCCGTAGCTCATAACGTTTATGCACTTTTCGCCGTTATAATCAATCAAATCTATCGGGCGGACGTCGTACTGCAAATCGCCGCTGTGAAGCCCGAACTGACGCACAATTTCAAGCGCGTCAAGCTTTTTTGCGCCGTAAACCTTTTTTGCAAAATCGTTACCCGTGCCGAAGGGTAAAATCATCAGCGGGGTGTCCGTGTGGGCAAGCCCATTGGCAATTTCGTGCACGGTGCCGTCGCCCCCGCAGGAAACGATAACGCAGTCGCTGCCGTACTTTGCGGCATAATCGGCAGCAATTTCCTTTGCGTGCCCTGCGTACTGAGTTTCCTCAATAATCATTTCATTATCGCTCCAGCGAAACGCGGACTCAACCTCCTTGAAAAGCAGTCTTCTGTCCTTATTACCCGAAATCGGATTTTCAATAAACACGTATTTCATTACTTATTCCCCTCTTGAGTTGCTTTAACCTTACATAACCTTTGTGCCGCCTACGGGACGGATAATGAGCACGTAGCATTTGCCCTCGCCGAAAACAGATTCCATAGCCGCCTTGTACTCGGCAAGAATTTCGTTTGGAACGAACGCCTGAATTGTGCCCGCAAAGCCGCCGCCGTGAACGCGGTAAGCGCCCTTGCCCTCAAGCATTTCCTGCGAAATGCAAAGCGCAACGGAAAGCTTCTGCTCGGTCGGGTTTGACGGAGAAAATACGTTCTGATTATACATATAGGATGAAAGTCCGCTTGAACAGATTACCTGCTTAAAGGTGTCAAAATCGCCGCTCTCAAGCGCGGAAACGGCCTTGTCAACCCTGATGTTTTCATTATAAAAATGGAATGCGCGCAGGATTGCCCTGTCGTTAACCTTGCCCATAAGGCTCGGCACTGCCGCCTTGAAATCCTCAAACGAAATTTCGCGCAGCACGTTTTTGCCCATTGCCTTTGCAACGCTTTCCATCTCCTGACGGACTGCGGCATAATCGTCGGTCAAATCGCTGTGGCTGCCTCCCGTGTCAATAATGCAGAGCGAATGACCGCTTTTTGAAAAATCAAACGCAACCTTTTTGATAACGGGCTCCTCGGTTGACTCAAAATCAATGGTAACAAAGGTGCCTACAGACGAAGCCATCTGGTCAAGCAGACCGCAGGGCTTGCCGAAGAATGCGTTTTCGGCATACTGCGCCGCCTTTGCAATTTCAACCGCGCTGATTTTGCCGTCGTTAAAGAGGTAAGAAACGGTTGTGCCGATTAAAACCTCAAACGCCGCAGAGCTTGAAAGCCCGCTGCCGCCCATAACGTCGGAGGTTGTGAGCGCGTCAAAGCCGCCGATTTCGTAGCCCCAGTCGTTAATTTTTGCAATTACGCCGCGCACCATTTCGGTTGAGTTGCCGTACTCCGCCTCGTCGGGAGCAAGGTTTGTAATATCAACAACGTTCATTGCGTGGCCGAGGGATTTAACCCTTACGGTAGGCTCGTCGCTTTTTGCAACAACGCCGACTGCGTCAAGGTTAATTGAAGCCGCAAGCACCTTACCGTTATTATGGTCGGTATGGTTGCCGCAAACCTCTGTTCTGCCGGGGGCGGAGGTAATAATAACGTCCCTGTCCCCGCCGAAGAGCTTTTCAAACTCCTCCAGCAGCATAATATAGCGCGGCTTCTGCTCCTCAACAAAAGCGTCGGTAACGTAAACCGCCTTTAATTTTTCGTCCATTACGCCTGATTTAATAGCATTAATCATTTCCTGTGGTTTCATAGCGTTCCCCTTTATAAAACAATTTTATATTTTTCTTTTTGTGAATATATCAAAAGCGTTTGCGTCATCTGCCGCGAGCGGATGCCGTAGAACACATTGAATATCAGACTTGTAATTCCCGTAAACGCAACAATAATCATAACCAGAATTATGAACTTGCGTGAGAACGGGTTATATAATTCCGTACCGATTTTGGTGTAAATAAACATTCGCGGGAAATAGCCCACAATGCTTAGGCACATATAGTAAACCAAATCGTACTGCATTGAGCCGTAAAGCTTTGAAATCATATTAATCGGAATGGTGGGAAACAATCGGCTGACAACTAATATATACGGATTGCCCGAGCCCTTGAATTCCACCCAGTCCTTAATAAATTTAATCGACTTGATGTTCAAAATCATCATCGCCCAGCCGCCGCCTATCCACTTTCCCTCGCGGTATTTGACGTAAAACAAAAACAGCGAAAACACGGTGTTGATAATAATTGCGTAATGCAGCGGAAAAACCATACCCGAAATTACGCACAGCACGCTTGCGGGTATCGGCAACTGGCATTTTGCAATATAAAGCGCAAAAATGCAAACAAGGATTTCCACGTGCGTATCAAGCCCCGCAACCGCTCTGTCCAGCCTTGCAAGCCAGTTGATAACCGCGTCAAACCTCGCCTCCAGACTTGCCTGCCTGAAAAGGCAAATAGTTAAGAACACAAGCGCGGCAACGGTTGAAATAACGATTATTGAGGATATGAAATTTGTTTGATGCCGTTTAGTTCGTTTCAAAAAATCACCTCATAATTGCGGTTGAAATTCAAGCTTCGTCAGACTGAGCCCCGTCGCCGATAAGCCTGTGCTGCTTTTCGCGCGAGGTCTTCATTATCGCGGCAAAAACGGTTGCAATCGCCTCGCCGTCCCCGCCGCATTTTGCCTTAATGCCGTCAAGTATTTCCTTTTCCCTCTGCTCGTTTAAAACGGGAATGCCGTGCTGCGCCTTGTACTCGGCAACCTGCGCCACAACCTCCATACGCTTTTCAAGCAGTGGGATAAGCTTATCGTCTATTTCGTCAATTTGTTTTCTTAATTCAAGTAAATCCATTTAATTATCCTAATTATCCAAAAGTATATCAAGCAAGGTAATTGCCGCCGCGGCCTCCACAACGGGTACTGCGCGCGGAACGATGCACGGGTCGTGCCTGCCGTTAATTACAAGCGTTGCGTTTTCATTTGTTTCAAGATTAACGCTTGCCTGAGGCTTTGAGATTGAAGGCGTGGGCTTAATTGCAACGCT
Organism: Oscillospiraceae bacterium; assembly: GCA_902797915.1. Taxonomy (GTDB): domain Bacteria; phylum Bacillota; class Clostridia; order Oscillospirales; family Acutalibacteraceae; genus Eubacterium_R. Next base: position 10,201 of record CADBUK010000052.1, on the reverse strand, counting down.
GAAAACAATCGGCGCGCCGCTTGTTATTCCGCCGAGAACGCCGCCGTTGTTGTTTGATTTAAACGCAACCTCGCCGTCTTTAAGCTCATATTCATCATTAGCCTCGCTGCCGCGCCTTTCCGCAAGCCCGAAGCCCGCGCCGAATTCAACGCCCTTAACGGCGGGAATACCGAAAAGCGCATAAGAAAGTCTGCCCTCAACGGTGTTAAACATATTGCCGCCGAAACCGCCCGAAACGCCGATTGCCGCACATTCAACAATACCGCCGACGGAATCCCCGTCAAGCCTTGCCTTTTCAATCTCGGCGCGCATTTTTGCTTCCGCCTCTGCGCTGATTGTGCCGAAGCTTTCCGTTTCAAGCCTTTCAAGCAGTTCCTTGTTGATATTATTATAATCAAAACGCTCGTCGCAAACGGAGCCGATTTGCCTGATGTGAGCGGCAATTTTAACCCCGTGGCTTTCAAGCGCCTGCTTTGCAAGAGCGCCCGCAAAAACTATCGGCGCCGTAAGCCTGCCGCTGAAATGCCCGCCGCCGCGGACGTCGTTGCTTCCGCCGTATTTTACAAATGCGGGATAATCGCTGTGGCTCGGGCGCGGCACAAGCGAAATGTTTTCATAATCGCCGCTTTTGGTGTTTGTGTTTTTAATCTCAACCGCAATCGGCGCTCCCGTGGTTTTGCCGTTTAAAACGCCGCTGAGGATAATCGGCTCGTCAGCCTCTTTCCTCGGGGTTGCGGTTTTGTCGCGTCCGGGTGCGCGGCGCTGCATATCTCTTTTTATTTTATCAAAGTCAAGCTCAATCCCCGCGGGAAAGCCGTCAATAACACAGCCGATTGCCGCTCCGTGACTTTCGCCGAAAACGGAAAGCCTGATTTTGTTATTCGCAAGTATTGATGACATTTACTTTTCCTCCGAGCCTTGCATAATCCTCAAAAAACGCGGGATAGGTTTTATCAATCGCGTCAGCGTCGTCAATTGTGCTTGCGCCCTGCGCGTATGCCGCCGCAACACTGAACGCCATAACAATTCGGTGGTCGTTAAAGCCGCGAAGTTCCGCGCCGTGCGGCGAGCCGCCCGTGATAACCATACCGTCCGCCGTTTCATCAACCGAAACGCCCATTTTTCGCAGATTGTAAGCAACGCTTTCAATCCTGTCCGACTCCTTGAGCCTGAGCCTCTCGGCGCCCTTAATAACCGTTTTGCCCTTTGCAAACGCAGCCGTAGCCGCAATTGCGGGCACGGCGTCGGGAATATCCGAAGCGTTGATTTCAATACCCGAAAGCACTGATTTTTTGCTGATTATCAAGCCGTTGTTTATCTCTATATCCGCGCCGAAGCGCTTTAAAACGTTTATAATTTCCTTATCTCCCTGAACGGAGCTCATATCAAGCCCCGTCAGCTTAACCTCGCCGCCGAGCGCGCCCGCAGTAAGAAAGAACGCCGCCTGCGACCAGTCCGACTCAACGCGGTATTCGCGCGGCTGATACTGCTGATTGCCCTTAACAAAATAGCCGTATTCCGTTTCCTCGGCGGTTACGCCAAAATCGCTCATAACCTTTAAGGTCATATCAACGTAGGGCTTGCTTTCAAGCGCGGTTGTAAGGATAATTCTGCTGTCTCCGTCCAGAAGCGGAAGCGCGAGCAAAAGCCCCGTGATGTACTGCGAGCTGATATTGCCCGCGATTTCAAAATCGCCGCTTGTAAGCCTGCCCGAAAGCGTAAGCGGAATTTTGCCGTTTTCACAGGCACATTCAACGCTGTGCTGCGGGAACAGGCGCAGGTATTCGGTTATCGGGCGTTCGGGCAGTCTGCCGCTGCCGATAAAGGTTACGCCCTTTCCGAGCGCCGCCGCAACGGGAAGCATAAAGCGCAGCGTGTTGCCCGACTCAATGCAGTCAATAACGGGCTCGTCATTTTTCAGCGCGGCAATAACCTGCTGCATAGCGCGCATATCGTTTGACGGAATAATCGGAAAAACGCTGCCACCGCCCGCAAGAAACGCGCAGACGAGCGCCCTGTGCGCCGCTGATTTTGACGGCGGAATTGCAACCTCGCCGCAAAGTATTGAATTTTCAATTCTTGCAATACTCATAGTGTTTTCTGCGGGCGGATAATATCCGTCCCTACGACTTATTAATATAAATCGGGTGCGGCAGAGCCCGCCCATAATTATTCATTCTTCATTCTTCATTTAATGAATAACGCTTCTATATCTTCATTCCTGACGGGGTAAATAAAGCCCTCGCCTATTTTCTTAATCATAGTAAAATTAATACCTCTGCCCGTACGCTTTTTGTCCGCGCCCATTGCGGCAATTATTTCGGTCAGCGTATGGCTGTCCTCGGTGGGCATATCGTATTTTTTAAGCAGGTTATAAATCCTGTCTGCCGAGCCTGCGGCGGTAATGCCGTTATTCTCGCCCGCGCGGGTAATCATAACCATACCTATACCGACCGCTTCGCCGTGGCTGACGCCCTCAAAATTACAGAGCTTTTCAATTGCGTGCCCCGCCGTGTGCCCGAAGTTGAGCAGCATTCGCTCGCCCTGCTCCTTTTCATCATTTTCAACAATAACGCGCTTGATGTCCACGCACTCAAAAATCATATCCTCAATAAAATCATGCGGATTTTCATTCTCAAGCCTTTCAAAAAGCGCTTCGGATTTTATGCAGCCGTACTTGATAACCTCGCCCATACCGTCGTTAAAATAACGCTGCGGCAGAGTGTCAAGCGTGTCGGGGTCAATGAGCACAAGCCTCGGCTGATGAAACGCGCCGCAGAGATTTTTACCCTGGGGCAAATCAACCGCCGTTTTGCCGCCGACCGAGGAATCCACCTGCGCCAGAAGCGAGGTAGGAATTTGCACAAAATCAATTCCGCGCAGATAAACGGCAGCCGCAAAGCCCGCCATATCGCCCGTAACTCCGCCGCCGAGGGCAACGATTAAATCCTTCCTCGTCAAGCCCTTTTCGGCGCAGAATTCAACCATTTCGATTACTGTTTTTGCGGTCTTTGAAGCCTCGCCCGCTTCGAAGATGAACGGGAAGACAAGGCGCCCTTCTGCCTCAAGGCTTTTTTGCGCCGCTTCCAGATATAGCGGAGCAACCCGCGTATCACTGATAACAACAATTTTTCCTGCATTTGAAACCTCCGCAATAAACCTGCCGCAATTTTTAAGCAGCCCGCGTTCAATCAAAATATCGTACGGATTGCCTGTGTTAACACGAAGTTTTTTCATCAGCCAATCTCCTCTTTAATCCTGTTCGCCTGAGCCATAAGCCGCTCAAGCGTTTCAAAATCCTCTTTTTCAATTCCCTCTCTGAAAACCTCAAGGTTGGAAACCAAATCGTCAATTTCCCTGATAAGCGGCTCCTTGTTTGCAATAAAAAGCTCGCTCCACATTTCGCCGTTAATTCTTGCCACGCGTGAAACGTCGCGGTAAGAGCCTGCGGAAAACCCAACGTGCTGCGGCGCAAGAGGGCTTAGCACGTACGAGCACGCAAGCACGTGCGCAATCTGTGAGGTAAAGGCAATCATTTCGTCGTGATGCTCGGGCGTTGTAACAACCGTGCGGGCAAAGCCCATCTCCTTTGCAAGCTCCGTCAGCGTATCAACCTGCGCCTTTGGCGCATTTGTAGGCGTGCAGATAAACGAGGCGTTGTCAAAAAGAGTGTCAAGGCTGTTGTCATAGCCCGAAACCTCGCGCCCCGCCATCGGGTGTGCGCCGATAAAGTAAAACGGAAGCTCCTCCTTTTCAAGCGTGCGGCAAATCTTCGTTTTGATACCGCAGCTGTCGGTAACGATACTGCCTTGCTTGAACTCGTTTTTATGCTCAAGAACGAACGGCACAATTGCCTCCGTGTAAAAATTGATTATGGTAATATCGGCTTTCGGAATTAAGTCCGTCAGCTCGCCGATTTCGTCAACCGTGCCCTCTGCAAGCGCTTTTTTCATCACGGCTTCGGTTCTGTTCCAGCCCATAACGTAATGGGATGTGTTTTTCTTTAAAGTCTTTGCCAGACTGGCGCCGATTAAGCCCAGGCCGCAAACCAAAATCTTCATAGGGCATACTCCCACCAATACATAATTACTCTATTATAATATAATATATAACTTATAATAAATCAAGGTTATAATATATTAAATAATTATAAACAAAAGCGGGAGGGCTTACGCGCCCTCCCGCTTAACAAATTCATTATTTAACAAGCCTTACGTTATTGAGCTTTAAATCCTCAACGTCAGGCGAAACGCTGTGCCCCGAAAAGCGCACAAGCTCAAGATTTTCTACGTTTGCCGCGTCAACCGCGTGCTTGTAGCTTTCGCACAGATTGCCCCATTTTGTTTTGGTTTTCATAATGGTTACGTTCTTTGCGTACCTGATGAAAAACGCCGAGTTGTCGTACTTTTCAACACCCCAGTCAAGACAGGGGCGCAAATCGTAAAGCCCGCACTGCCACTTGCTTGTTTTGGTCAGCTCAATCTGACAGTTTTCAAAGGTAATATCCTCAATAATATTATCCGCATTACCGTGAATAAGCACGCCGTTTTCGCCCTTTGCGGTAACGTTGAAGAAGCGGACGTTTTTAATACTGCCGCTCTTTGTGTTTTCATCACGGTTAAAGGTGGTAATCGTAATAGGCTCCGCAGTGCCCCACCAGTCAGGGCAGAAGCGGCGGGTTTCAATAATGATGTTGGAGTAGGAAACGTTTTCAACGCTGCCGCCGTCACGAATCTGAATTGAAAGTCCCCTGTTTGTGCGGCTGATAACGCAGTTTGAAACAAGCACGTTTCTGAAATCGCCCACGCCCTCCGTGCCGATTTTGATTGCGGCAGAGGTCGAAACGAGCGTGCAGCCGTCGATTACGACGTTTTCGGTAGGCCCGTACTCGCTGTTGCCCTTGCTTGTTTTAAGGCAAATGCAGTCGTCCGCGCAGGTAATATGGCAGCCCAAAATGCGCACGTTTGAGCAGTGGTCGGGGTCAATACCGTCGCTGTTTGCAACGTCAAGGTCGTTAAGAATTCGGATTTTATCAATCAGCACGTCGTCACAGCCCGCGGGATGTAAAGTCCAGAACGGAGCGTCAATAACGGTAAAATCCCTGAAGCTGATATGGTTGCTTTTTTCGATATAAATAGCCGTCGGGCGCGGGTAAAACTCGCCCGTAACGTAGTACTGGTCCTTGCGCTGAACAAAGGCGTGGCCGTTTGCGTCAATAGTGCCCTCGCCGCTGATTGTACAGCCGTCAGCCTCATAGCCGTAAATAAACACAAAGCTGGGCTTGCCCGTTACGGGATTGCCTATAAGCGCGGTTTTGGGGTCGTTAATCAGCTTGTTCGGGCGGATATAGCCGTCAATATTAGAGGTTGCGCGCAGGGTTGCGCCCTTCTGAATATGCAAATCCACGTTTTTACGCAGCTTAATGGAGTCGCTGTAAAACACTCTGCCGCTCTGTAAAACAACCTGACCGCCGCCGTTTTTGGCGCAGTCGTCAATAGCGTGCTGAATTGCAAAGGCGTCGTTGGTTTTGCCGTCGCCCATTGCGCCGTATTGTAACACATTATACTCTTTCATAAAAACACCTCACCATATCCCGCAGGGATATTTCATTACTAATATATCACACACCTATTTGCAAATCAAGTTTGACAATAAATATATATTATGTTATTATACTATTGTTCTAAGCAAGCTGCCATGCCTCCTCAGTCCAACGGAGCGCACAGGCGGCATATTTTATGCAAATTTATATGAGGGATAGTAATGAAAAAATACGACGTTGCCATCGTAGGCGCAGGTCCTGCGGGCATTTTTACCGCCCTTGAAATGATTAAAAAGGGCAGCAAAAAAAGTATAGTTATTATTGAAAAGGGACGTTCGGTTGAAAAAAGAAAATGCCCCAAGGCTGTTACGGGCAAATGTATGGGTTGCAAGCCTTACTGCCACATTACCACGGGCTTTTCGGGCGCGGGCGCGTTTTCGGACGGCAAGCTTTCCCTTTCTTATGAGGTTGGGGGCGATTTGCCCGAGCTTATAGGCGAGGATTTGGCGCAGGAAACCATTAATTATACGGACAAGATTTACCTTGAATTCGGCGCGGACACTCACGTTGAGGGCGTCGGCAACACCGAGGCGGTTAAGGAAATCCGCAAGCGCGCAATTCAGGCGGGCTTAAAGCTTGTTGACTGCCCCATTCGCCATCTCGGCACCGAAAAGGCGCAGGAGCTTTACTTTGCAATTGAAAAGCACCTGCAGGCAAACGGCGTTGAAATTATGTTTGACAGCGAGTGCAGCGACCTTATACTTGAAGGCGAAAAATGCCTTGGCGTTAAGCTTACTAACGGGGGCGAAATTTTTGCCGCACACACCGTTGTTGCAACGGGGCGCAGGGGCGCGGACTGGCTTGAAAAGCTGTGCGCGGACCACGGAATTGCCCATCAGCCCGGCACGGTTGACATAGGCGTTCGCGTTGAGGTTCGCAACGAGGTTATTGAAAAGGTTAACGAGGTGCTGTACGAGTCAAAGCTTGTGGGTTACCCGAAGCCGTTTAAAAACAAGGTGCGCACCTTCTGCCAGAACCCGGGCGGATTTGTTGCGCAGGAAAATTATGACAACGATTTGGCGGTTGTTAACGGACATTCATACAAGGAGCTGAAAAGCCAGAACACAAATCTGGCAATCCTGTGCAGCCACAATTTCAGCGTGCCGTTTAACCAGCCGATTGCTTACGCGCAAAAGGTGGGCGAGCTTACGAATATGCTTGGCGACGGACATATTCTTGTTCAGCGCTTCGGCGATATTTTGGACGGCAAGCGCACCTGGCAGAAGGAGCTGACGCAGTCCAATCTGCGCCCGACTCTGCCTGACGCGGTTGCGGGCGACATTACGTCTGCAATGCCGTACAGAGCAATGACGAATATAATTAACTTTATGCAGGCTATGGACCACGTTGTGCCGGGCTTCGCAAGCCCCGAAACGCTGCTGTACAGCCCCGAGCTTAAATTCTACTCAAACAGAGTAAGGATGGACACGGACTTTAACACAAACATCAGAGGTCTGCACTGTCTCGGCGATTCAAGCGGCTGGACAAGGGGGCTTATGATGGCTTCCGTTCACGGCGTTCTGATGGGCAGAAAGCTTGTTTAATTCATATTCCAAAAAAAGAAGGACTGCAAAGGGGCGACCTTCATAAAGAAGGTCGCCCCTTTGCAGTCCTTTATTATTTATTATGCCTGTTTTGGTTTTTGTTTTTGTACTTTTCCTCGCGCGCTTGCTTTTCACGCTTTGTGTAGGAAAGGTACCAGAAATAGATTGCAAGCACGATTAAGCCGACAATCAGCACCGCAGTAATAATCTTGATTACATTTAATACCGTGTAAAGCTTTTCTGCGGCACGGGCAAGAAATACAAGGTTTACATCCACCTGTCCGTTTTCGCCGAAATACTTGATTTCATTTTTTTCAACGTAATTTTTAGTTTCCTCGCCTGTAACGGGGTCCTTATAAATGGAATAGGTTTTGTACATATCAAGGAAATCGCCGCCGCTTTCGGACGAATCGTAATCCTCGTTAAGCTCGGAATAGAAGGTCTGCTGCAGCTCCTCAATATAAACCTCCTCGGGAACGAAGCTGTAAACAAGCTTTGAGGTCATTGAGTCTGAACGGAGAAAAGCAACAAGGGCAATAAGCAGAATTGCAATAACAAGTATAATTCCGCCTACAATCGGCATCCACTTATGCTTTTTAACGGTTTCCTTTGCCGATGCTTTAATAATCTGCGCGGATTCTTTAAAATTACTTTCCATAACAATTACTTCCTACTTATAAGATATAAATTATTATAACACAGTAAAAAAAATAGTCAAGGCATAGTTTAGCGGTCAGTGGTCAGTGCTCAGTGGTCAGTTATTGGTCGCTTTGCTCCAATTAAAATAGGTGCGGTCACAGTCCGCCCGATAATTCCGTATTCCGTATTCAGCATTATGTATACATATAAAAAAAGGAATGGCTTGCGCCATTCCTTTCGTTTTAGGGTTAGAGCCGATTGTAACGGCTGTTGATTTCCCGCGCCGACCCGACGGGTGGGGTATCGGCGCAGTAATCGGTAAGAGTTTTTAGACTAAACTCTGAAATTCAATTGGGAGAGTGTAGCGAATAACACTCTCGTCCGATTGGGTGAAAAGCGTTAAAACTTAGTCTTTACCGCCGGTGCCCATTTCTGTGCCGGGATCGGACACTGTGAGGATTTCAACCTCAGCAAACTTTTCAACCTCTACAACCGGCTTTGAGTAAATTTCCTTCATCAGGGAAAACCTCCTTACTTTTAGCCTGATATCATAGCCCGAGGGGGCTTATGCCCCCGGGGGTTTTTGATATGTTTGCTATTATAAACTATTTGATTTAAAAAATCAACCTAAAAATTAATAATTGTAAATCTGTGCGTCTGCATAGATAACCGGCTGAACTACACCGTTAAGAGAAACGATGAGGTAAGCGCGAGCAGAAGCAACTGTGTGAGCAGTTACACCGTAAGTCATACCGAACTGGCCTTCGTTAGAGGTGTTGCTGTTCTTGTAAAGTTTTACAACTGCGTTTGCAGTGCCTGCGGTCTTACCAACGTTCTCAAGAACGAGATCGTCCTGAGCCATTTCCTTACCGTAAACGAAGCCTGATTCAACTACCTTGTAGTTAGTAGGAACGTTACGTGAAGCAAGGAATCTAACCATTGTGTTGTCAGACTGAAGGTCAGCGCTGATAGGAGCAACAACAGGAGTTGCCTCAACAGCAGCTGTGTCGAAAGTAACCTCAACGTTAGATGTTACGTAGAAGCTGTAAGAAGTGCCGAAGCCGGCTTCCTTACCGTTTACATACCAAACAGTTGCGTCAGCGTTAGTAACAGTAACCTTTGAATCGTAAGCAACTGTTGTGCCGCTTTCGATTTCGTTGCCGTCAACTGTAATAACAACGCCTGCCTGAGCAGTTACGGTGTACATAACTACCTTAGCAGTGTACTCAACGTTTACGTTAGCTGAAGCTGTAAGAGCCTGAATTTCTTCAAGAGTCATGCTGTAGCCGCTGATTTCAAATGCATCGAACGGGCAAGCAATCTCAGGCATTGCGGTCCAAGCAGCAACCTGCTCGTTGGTGTAAGTAGCAAGAACGTTGTTGAACTTATCAACGAAGTTGATGTCGAATGTGCCTGTTGTAGCGTCTTCAAATACAGCAGTGTAAGTTGTGTCTGCAAATGCAGCGGTTGTGTATTCAGCAGCGTCGGAAACAAGCTTGCCGCCCATCATCCAGCCAACGAATACGATGTCGTCGTTTTTAGGAGTAGCAGTAAGAGTGTAAGCCTGGCCGTAAGGAACATTAACCGCATCTGCGCCTGCAACTATATCGTTAACCGTTACTGTGCCAAGGTCTGAACCAACAACAGTGATGTTAACGCCGAGAGCAGGAATAACTTCCTGAGCAACTTCTACAGCGTCGCAGCAGCTCCAGTGTGAGCCTGCGGTTAAACCTGACTTTGCACGGGTTGCTTCAACAGCAGGATCGTCAACGATCTGGCCGGTGTGGTTATCAGGATTGATATCAGTGTTTGTGCCTGCAGTTACAACATTGCCGCAAGCTGAGCACTTGTAGTCGCCTGTGTAGCCGCCTGCCTGGCAGGTAGCAACAACAACTGTGCTTTCATCAAGAGCAACTTCGCCTGCATGGTTGTTGGGGTTAATATTAGTATCTTCCTGAGCTACCTCAACAGCGCCGCAGCAGCTCCAGTGTGAGCCTGCAGTCTTACCGCCTGCAACGCAGGTAGCAGCAACAGCGGGATCATCAACAAGCTGACCCACGTGGTTATTAGGATCAAGCTGGCCGCCCACATCGTAAGAATCGCCGCAGTAAGAGCAGGTGTAGGTTACGTTGCCCGGTGTGCAGCAGGTAGCGCCTGTGGAAGCGGTTACCACATAGTTATGAGCGTTAGCGTCAACAACGTCTTCCTGAGCAACCTGAACGGTGCCGCAAAGGCTCCAGTGTGAACCTTCGGTCTTACCCGGCTCGTTGCACTTAGGAGCAACAGCCTCGTCTGTTACGAGTGTGCAGCCGTCTGCATGGTTGTTGGTGTCAACGCCTGTAGCCTCGTGGCCGCTGATGTACTGCTGGCAATCGTTGCACCATACGCCTGCGGTATAGCCGCCTGCGATACAAGT
>CADBUK010000051.1 GCA_902797915.1 Oscillospiraceae bacterium | reverse complement strand
ATTTGAGTAACCTCGGGAGTTTTCATACCGAAGATAAAGATATTCTCCTCGCCTACAGCCTCTGCAATTTCAACGTTTGCGCCGTCAAGCGTACCGAGGGTTACAGCGCCGTTAAGCATAAGCTTCATATTACCCGTACCGGAAGCCTCCGTGCCTGCAAGTGAAATCTGCTCTGAAATATCGGCTGCGGGCATAAGCACCTCTGCAAGTGAAACGTTGTATTCCTCAAGGAAAACAACCTTAATCTTGCCCTGAATGCTTGCGTCATTATTGATTACCTTTGAAAGTGCGTCAATAAGCTCAATGGTTTTCTTTGCCATATAGTAGCCGGGTGCAGCCTTTGAAGCAAAGATATAGGTTCTCGGATAGAAATCCATATCGGGATTTGCCTTGAGCATCTGATACTCGGCAATAATATTGAGAATATTAAGACTCTGGCGCTTATATTCGTGAAGGCGCTTTGCCTGAACGTCAAAGATTGAATCGGGATTGATTTCAACGCCGTTTCTCTTTTTAATAAGCTCGGCAAGGCGAACCTTATTGTCGTGCTTAATCTCCATAAGCTTATCAAGCACGGCGGTATCGTCCATAAAATCACGGAGCTTAACAAGCTCGTCGCTTTTGGTAATAAAGCCGTCGCCGATAAGGGAGGTAATGTAAGCGGTAAGCTCCTCATTAGCCTGGCAAATCCAGCGGCGGAAAGCAATACCGTTTGTAACGTTCTTGAACTTTTCGGGATTAATGGTATAGAAATCGTTGAAAACCGTATCCTTAAGAATTTCGGAATGAAGTGCGGAAACGCCGTTTACGGAGTGAGAGCCTGCAACGCAGAGGTTTGCCATACGAACAACGCCTGAAGAAATGATTGCCATTCTCTCAACCTTATCAGCATCCTGAGTTGCGCCCCATACATAAGCGCGGAAGCGGTTGTCAATCTCCTTGGTAATCTGATAGATTCTGGGCAGCAGACGGCTGTAAAGCTCCTCGCTCCAGCACTCAAGCGCTTCCTTCATAACGGTATGGTTGGTGTAAGCAACAGTACGTGTTACCAAATCCCACGCGTCGTCCCATTCATAACCGCATTCGTCAAGCATAATTCTCATAAGCTCGGGAATTGCCATTGTGGGATGAGTGTCGTTAATGTGAATTGCAACCTTTTCGGGAAGGTTATCAAGTGTGCCGTACTTGGTTAAATGGCGGCCGATAATATCCTGAATAGAAGCGGAAACAAGGAAATACTGCTGACGCAGACGCAGGGACTTACCCTCGGGGAAATTATCCGCAGGGTAAAGGACTTTTGAAATAGCCTCTGCCATAGCGGACTGCTCCATAGCCTTGATGTAAGAGCCCTGATTGAACAGGTTCATATCAAGCTCGGGCTTCTTGGAAGCCCAGAGGCGAAGCCTTGAAACGCCGTTGCCCTTACCCGAAACGTACATATCGTAAGGAATTGCGGTTACGGTGTTGCAGTCACGAAGCTCAACGTGGTGGTAATCGCCGTCCCAGCTATCGTCAACCCAGCCTTCAAACTTTACCTCTACGGCACGTTCCTCACGCGGAACAAGCCAAACGTCGCCGCCGGGAAGCCAGAAATCAGGGAGCTCGGTCTGCCAGCCGTCAATCAGCTTCTGCTTAAAGATACCCGCTTCGTAACGGATTGAATAACCCATTGAGCGAAAACCGTTGGTTGCAAGTCCGTCAAGATAGCAGGCGGCAAGTCTGCCGAGACCGCCGTTGCCGAGACCCGCGTCAGGCTCTTCCTCATAAAGCTTATCAAGCGTAATGTCGTAAGACTTGAGCGCCTTTTCAAAAACGTCTGTTAAGCCGAGATTGTAAATATTGTTTTTAAGTGAGCGTCCCATCAGGAATTCCATACAGAGATAATAAATCTCCTTAGAATCCTGACCTGCGGCAGCGTGGCGGAAATCGCTGTTTTGCTGCTGAAGCTCGTCGCGCACAATCATTGCAACAGCCTTGTAAAGCTGCTCAACGGACGCGGTTTCGGGCGAAACGCCGAAAAAGTGGCTTAATTTATCGTCTATCATTTTCTTTGCCTGAGCAACAGAAATGTTTGAATTCATAGACAAATCCTCCAAAAAAATATTTATTGAAACAGTTATTATTTAAATGTTTTGTTTATTATACACTAAAAATCAACTGATTGCAACCTAAATATAAAATATATATAAATAAATTACTCTGCGCCGCTCTTTTTGCCGCGTTTAAGGAATTTATTAACCAAAAGCTCAAAAAGCTCCTTTAAAGGCTTGCGGTTAAAAACGAGCATCAGAACAAACAGCGCCGCCTCAACGGGATAAAGCAGAACGCTTTCATCAAGGAATAGCATTGCAACGCACTGCGCAACAAGAATTCCGAGCTCGGCAATAATAAGCGGAGTTTTAAATTTAATTTTTACATAACGCCTTGTGTTTACACCCCTTGTTACAAAAACAACAATGAACGCGCACACCGTTGCGATTGCCGCGCCGTTTGCGCCGAAACCGGGGATAAGCAAAAGGTTAAGAACGATATTAGTTACCGCGCCTGAAAGCGCCGTAACCATTGCCATAACGGATTTCTTTTCCGCCATATAAACGGAGGCAAGGAAATTAACGAGGCAGCTCATAGTTGTTGCCATAATCAGAATAGGCACATAGCGCCAGGACTCATAATAGCTTTTGGCAACAAGGATTTTTGTGATGGGCTGGCAAAAGAGAACAAGCCCCGAGGAGACGGCAAAAATTCCGCCGCTGTAAACCCTGAAAACATTTGTAAAAAACTGCGCTCTTCCCTCATTATCATATTCATCAACCGCTGAAAGCTGCCACGCGTCAATGAAAATTGAGGAAAACATAATAACAAAATTAGGAATTTTTGACGCCGCGGTATACAAACCGTTTGCCGAGGAATCAATGAAATAGGTTACCATATACCTGTCGGAAACATTGATAATCCACCACAGAATTATGGTTGGCATAAGCGGCACGGAATATTTGAGCATATCGTGGGTTGTGCACTTGGGAACGCCCCTGAATTTAAGATAACGCCAAAGCTTCTGCGTTACAAACAGGAAGATTACCGAGCAGGCGTCCGAAGCGATGATTGCAACAACATAACCCGTTACGCCCCAGTGGAACGGGCCGAGGAACAGCAGATTAAACGCAAGCGTTGTTGCGGTGGCAAAAATACCGTCAATCGCAAAGGTTTTAACATGGCCGCAGCCGCGAACAAACTGCTGGCAAAGCTGGCGCATACCCGAAACAAGAACGAAAACGTAAATCAGGATTATATAATCGCCGAGGCGGAAATCGTTAATCGTAACCTTTCTGAGCGGGTACGCAAACAGCAGGAAAATAACGAAGCCCTTCAGCGTTGTGCGCACGCCCGTTGTAAAAACGTCCGATTTGTCAACAGCCTTGTCAAGCGCAAAACGCAGAGCGGCGCTGTTTATCTGCAAAAACACAATGGGAATAAGCACATTCGCCGTTTGCTGAATTAAATCCGCCGCGCCGTATTCGCCCGTTGCCATCATTCTGGTTACAAACGGCATTAACAGGAAGCTCAGCACCTTTGACGAAAACGTGCCTATCGCAAATATTAAAGTGTTGGTGGCTAATTTTTTATACTTATCCATATAATTTATACCTATTTGCCTCCCCCGTTTAAAGAAAGGCGTCTGGTTTGCAAGGCGGAGGGAAAGGAAGCAAAGCCTAAACTGAGGCTACCTTACCTGCCCCGTTCCGTAAATAAGATACTTGGTGGTGGTCAGTTCACGAAGTCCCATCGGACCCCTTGCGTGAAGCTTCTGGGTTGAAATACCGATTTCGGCGCCGAGTCCGAATTCGCCGCCGTCAGTAAAGCGGGTGGAAGCGTTAACGTAAACCGAGGAGGAGTCAACCCTTGCGAGAAACTCTGCGGCGTTCTTTTCATCGTTAGTAATAATCGCCTCGCTGTGCTTTGTGGAGCAGCGGTTAATATGCCTGATAGCCTCGTCAAGACTGTCCACGGTTTTTACGCTGATTTTGTAATCAAGATACTCGGTTTCAAAATCCTCGTCAGAAGCGGGCAGCACGCCGTCAGCCGCAAGCATTGCGCGCTCGTCGCCGCGCATCTCAACATTCTTTGTGTCAAGCAGCGCTTTTATTGCGGGCAGAGCGTCGTTAATAACCGCACTGTGAATTACAAGGCTTTCGCAAGCGTTGCACACGCCGATACGCTGGGTTTTGGCATTGAAAATAATCTTTGCCGCCATATCAATATCGGCAGTTTCGTCAACAAAAATATGGCAGTTGCCCGAGCCCGTTTCAATTACGGGAACGGTTGAGTTTTCAACAACCGCTTTAATTAACCCCTTGCCGCCGCGCGGAATGAGGCAATCAAGATAACCGTTAAGGTGCATCATTTCATTTGCGGAATTACGCGAGGTGTCGGTTACAAGCTGAATACAGTTTTCGTCAAAGCCGCAGCCCTTAATTGCCGTGCGCATAACCGAGGCGATTGCAATATTTGAATTAATTGCCTCCTTACCGCCCCTGAGAATTACGGCGTTGCCGCTCTTTAAGCAGAGCACTGCAGCGTCCGCCGTTACGTTCGGGCGTGCCTCAAAGATAATTCCGATAACGCCTATCGGCACGGAAACCTTTTTGATAACAAGCCCGTTCGGGCGGGTAACCTCGTCAAGCACAAGTCCGCACGGGTCGGGCAGCGCCGCAACGCTTTCAACTCCGTCAGCAATTGCGTTAATTCTGCCCTCGTCGAGCATAAGCCTGTCAAGAAGCCCCTCGTTGAGCCCCGCTTCCCTGCCGTTTTGCAGGTCAACGGCATTTTCGGAAACGATGGTTCTGCTGTTTTCACGAAGCGCCGCAGCGATTGCAAGCAGCGCGTTATTCTTTTGCTCCTCTGTTACGGTTGAAAGGAAATCCTTTGCCGAAAGAGCCTTTTTTCCTAAATTAATCATTTTTTACCGCCTCAAAATAAGTTCCTACATTTTTGCCTTTTAAGATACCGTAAATATCCGTAGGACGTTCTCCGTTTGTAATAACAACGGGAATGCCCGCGTTAACGGCAAGCTCCGCCGCTTTGATTTTTGTAATAAAGCCACCCGTACCCTTTGAGCTTGCGCCGCCTGCGATTGCGTGAATTTCCTCATTAATTTCAGGCACGCGCTCAATAAGCTTTGCCTCGGGATTTTCGGCAGGGTTGCCGTCGTAAAGCCCGTCGGTATCAGTAAACATAATCAGCAAATCCGCGTCCGTAAACACGGCAACGGTTGCGGAAAGGTAATCGTTATCGCCGTTAAACAGCTCTTCAACCGAAACGGAGTCGTTTTCATTAACAATCGGCAGGCAGTCATACTCCAGCAGCTGATTAAAGGTGTCGATAAGATGGGCGCGGCTTTTCGGGTTTTCAAGCTCGTCAAAGGTTAAAAGCAGCTGGCTTACAACGACGTCGTATTCCGAAAACAGCCTGTCGTAAAGGAACATCAGCTCACACTGACCAACTGCCGCAGCCGCCTGAAGCTCCTTTGCGGTTTTAGGCTTTTCGGTAATTCTCATTCTGCTCATACCTACGGAAATTGCGCCTGAGGATACAAGGATAATCTGGTGCCCCTCATTTTTTAAATCAGAAAGCACCGAGGCAATCTTTGCAATTCGCGCAATATTAGTTTTGCCCGTTTTATGTGTTAAGGTTGATGTTCCGATTTTAACAACAATCCTTTTTTTACCGTTTTCCAAATTCATTTTTTTGTCCTCAAATTTACAATAGTTTAGACTATTCCATTTTAATGTTCTTTATTATATCAAATAATTTATTATATTAAAAGGGTTTTTTGAATGTTTTGTGCATTTTGGGGAAATATTAGTTTTGAAAGGATTTGATTATGTGAAAAAACGCAGTATTATCAGGGCGATGAGTTTTTCCGCCTGCTTTATTTTGGTTATTTCCGCCTATGCAATCAAGGGAAATATCGAAAGCAATCACTATAAATCAAGGCTTGAAGCGGTTTACCAGCAAAATTTAAACGAGCTTGCGGGAACGCTTGACGAAATTCAGACGAGCCTTACAAAAAGCGAATACGCCTCCTCGGGAAATATGATGAACTCCCTTTCAAGCGATTTGTATTCGCAGTGCCTTGCGGCAAAAAGCAGCCTTGCGGCGCTGCCCGTTGACCAGCTTAACCTGACGGGCGCATACAAATTTTTGAGCCAGACGGGAGATTACGCGCGTTACCTCTCGCAAAAGGACGAGCTGACCGACGAGGATTACGACAATCTGCACGCCCTGCTTGAATACGCGCAAAAATACAGGGACTTTGCAAATTCAATGCTTGAGCGCTGCGCAAACGGCGCAAAAATAAGCGAAAACCAAATCAGCTCCGCAAGCGTGGCAAACACTAAAATTTCCGCATTTTCGCTTGATTTCAACACGGCTGAGGAAGCGTTTGAAAACTACCCCACCCTGCTTTACGACGGACCTTACGCCGACGCAGTGCTGGACAAAAAGCCCGAAATAAACAGCGAAAAGGAATACAGCAGAGACGAATGCAGAAAAATTGCGGCTGATATAATCGGCGCCGACGCGGGCGCACTGCTTTACCACAGCGACGAGGACGGCAACATTCCCGCCTGCACCTTTTCCTATAAGTATATGACGATTGCCGTTTCAAAGCACGGCGGCAGGCTGCTTTACATCATCAATGATGAAACCGTAAAAACGCCGAACGTTACAGAGGAAAACGCCGTTAACAACGCAAAGGAATTCCTTAAAAAAGCGGGGTATGAAAATATGACGCAGTCGTACTACGCAGTTTACGACAACATTTGCGTTATTAATTTTGCATACTGCGCCGACAGCGTGGTTTATTACTCGGATTTAATAAAGGTTGGTGTTTCGCTTGAAACGGGCAGGGTTTACTCCTTTGAGGCAATCGGTTACCTTACAAACCACACAAAACGCGCCGCCTTTGAGGAAGCGCTTGACGAGGAAACGCTTGCGGGAATGCTGCCGTCATCAGTAACGGTTGCAGGCACACAGCTTTGCGTTATCCCCAAGGAGAACGGAAAAGAGGCGCAGTGCCGCGAATTCCACTGCATTTCAAAGCGAACGGGCGACGAAGCGCTGATTTATCTTAACGCCAAAACGGGTGCGCAGGAGGATATACTAATTCTGCTCTATTCCGACGACGGTGTGCTGACAAAATAAAATAATATTTTAAAAAAAATTGCGAATAATAAAAAGAGCGGATAAGCCCATCTGTACTAAAAAAAGAAAGGTAAGTAAAAATGAAAAACCCGATTTTAATTTTTGCAATCATTGTAATTGCGCTTGTTGCGATTTTTGCAGGCTGCTCAATGAACGACAACAAGGGCAATTTATCAAGCACCACAACTACAACGCAGACCACAAACCGTGCCGAAGAAGCGGCTGACAATGCAGGAAACGCGGTAAGCGAGGCGGCGTCAAACGCAGGCGAAAACGCAAGCGAGGCGGCGTCCGACGTAGGCAACGCAATTGACGAAGCGGCAGACGGCGCAGGCAACGCGGCAGACTCGCTCGGCGACGCGGCAAAGGACGGACTCGGATAAACAAGTGGTCAGTGGCCAGTTGTATGGCGGGAGACCAGCACCCGATTTATAAGAAAAGCGGCTGAAAGGAAAATCCTATCAGCCGTTTTTATCTTTTGGTTTGCTTTTTTTCAGAAGCGAATAATCGCGGATATTTATATTGCCGTCGGAATTAATATCAAAATCAGGGTCATAATTCCCGCTGCCCTTTGACGAAGCAAAATGCGTGAAAAATTCCTTTTCCGCGTCATTATAAAGTGAACGGGTTAACGAATAATCGCGAATACTAACCGTGCCGTCATTATCCAAATCGGTGCAGTTAAGAGATTTTTTTTCTTTTTGAAAAGCGGAAAAATAATTTTCAAAGCCCGCATAAATTTCACTGCCGTTAAGAGTATAATCGCCGTCATAGCTTTTGCCGCATTTTGTACATTCAAAATGGCTGTAAGCCCTTGACAGCCAGCCCGGGCTTACATAACTCTCTTTATAATTGTGAACACATTCAACAATTTCATAGCTTGCCGTAGCCTCATAGCCCATATAATGCACCCTGACCGTATGAGTGCCGAGCGTTGAGGTGCAGTCGCTCATATCAAGAATAATATCGACGCCCCTGATACTGAGCATTGCGGATTCGCTGTTTTCCCATTTGAAATAGCTGCCGTCCTCAAACACGGTAAGCAAGCTTAAATCGTTAAAAATACGCTGAAAAGAGTAT
>CADBUK010000050.1 GCA_902797915.1 Oscillospiraceae bacterium | reverse complement strand
CCGTTAGGTAAAAATGCGCAAAGCCGCTTATGTATGCGTCGCCGATATACTGCCCCTTTTCGCGCGTGGGGCAGTCAATCAACGCCTCCTGCGCGCCGAGCTTAACGGTGTTTTTGCACAGCCCCCATACTGCGTTCAGGCGGTCGTTATTGCCGCTCGGCTCCTGCGATTTTTCGGGGAACGGGTAGTGCTGCACGCGGATTTTCAGCTCCTCAACCGCGCAGCCGTCATCGCAGATTATTTCGGCGTATCTCAGCGCCTTGTAATCGTATTGCTCAATGCGGTTTTCGCCCTTTTTCAGCGTAATTTCTTCCTCATAACTGCAGCCGCAGCGCAGGTTAAAACGGGGCTTGCCGTCGGGACTAAGCTCCTCGGCGAAGTGCAGAAGAAGCCTTGCGCCGTCTGCGTCTGAGCGTGCCTTAATTATGGGCGTGCAGACGTATTCCTGTTTAAAATCGTAAAAATATCTGCCGCCGCTTTGCTTAGGCTCGGCGGTAATTTCATAAGCTTCAAGCGCAGGAAAAGCATCGTCTGCGAAACGGTGGGGGCAGGGGATTTCAACCGCGTTTTTCGGCTCGGTCAGCGTAATTCTCATATCGCGGTTTTCGGGGAAAGCCGTGTCATACCCCGTCGGCTTGCCGCCCGTAAAGCTGCCGTCAATGCGGTAAAGCCAGCTGCCGTCGGTGCAAATCAACGGCGCGCCGTCAATAAGCAAATCGGCAATCAGCCCCGAATTGCCGTCGCCGCTGACCCATCGTCTGTTTGTCAGCCCCTGATAATAGCAGTGAACGGTCAATGTGTTTTTGCCCGCCTGCAGATAATCTGTCAGGTCAAATTCATTAAAGCGATAATTAAAGCTGTAGGACGGCGCGGGACCCTGCCCTGCATAGCAGCCGTTAACGTAAAGCTTGTAATAATCGTCTGCTGTAATTCTTATTTTTGCGGTGCTGAAATCGGCAAGGTCAAACTGCCTTTCAAAAATAAAATGCAGGTTGCTTTGCCGTTCCTTTGTGGTTATCCACTTGCCCTTAAACATCTTCTCACCGCCTTTATTATATAATAACTTTAATATTTGAATTATGCAATAACTAATGATATAATGATTTCGGGTGATTAGTATGTTATTTCCGCAGCTTAATGAAAAAAGATTGCTGATAAGCCTTGACGGTATATGGGATTTTGCCCTCGGCGGCGAAACGCTTGACGTTGATATGCTTGCCGAGCCCCTGCAAAGTCCGCACAGGCTTTACGTTCCCGCGTCTTATAACGACCAGAAGGCGCTGGCGGAGTTCCGCGACCATTACGGCTGGGCGTATTATCAGCGCCGCTTTTCAGCCCCCGTTGCAGACGGCTGCCGCCTTGTGCTGCGCTTCGGCGCGGTTACGCACAACTGCGTTGTTTACCTCAATGGTGCTGAAATTGCGCGCCACACGGGCGGCTTTCTGCCCTTTGAGGCGGAGCTTGATTTGGCGGAATTAAAGCCGTCAAACCTGCTGAGCGTTGCGGTTGATAACAGGATTGATTATTCAACGCTGCCCGTCGGGAATGAAAGCAGCGCAATGTTCGGCAGCGGCGCGCCCGATTATGAAAGCGTGCGGCAAACAAAGCTGAAGCCGCAGAATTACCCGAATTTTGACTTCTTTAACTACTGCGGAATTAACCGCAGCGTTAAGCTTTACACCACCCCTAAAGCATATATTAAAGACGTAACCGTAACAACGCGCCTTGAAAAGAGCCGTGCCTTCGTGCTTGTTGAAGCGGAGGTTTCGGACGGCTCTGCGGCTCGTGTTTCGGTGCTTGACGAAAAGGGCGTCGAGGTTGCCTCGGGCGCCGCGGGGGAACGCCTTACAATAGAAAGCCCGACGCTCTGGCAGCCGAATAACGCCTATCTTTACACCGCAAAAATCAGCAGTGAAAACGACGTATATTATCAAAAATTCGGCATACGCAGCATTGAGGTAAAGGGCGATAAATTTTTAATTAACGGCAGGGCGTTTTATTTCAAGGGCTTCGGCAAGCACGAGGACAGCGAAACTCACGGCAGAGGAATTGACGAGGCGCTTAACGTTAAGGACCTTTCGCTGATGAAGTGGCTGGGCGCAAACTCACTGCGCACCTCGCACTACCCCTACAGCGAGGAAATGCTTAACCTCTGCGACGAGGAGGGTATTGTGGTTATTGCGGAAACGTCTGCCGTCGGGCTGAATTCAAACAGCTATAAGAACACGGCACAAACGCACGCTAAGGTTATTGAGGATATGATTTCGCGCGATAAAAACCACCCGTCAATCGTAATGTGGTCGCTTGCCAACGAGCCTGACACCGAGTCGCAGGAGGCTTACGATTATTTTATGCCGCTTTACGATTTAGCCCATAAGTGCGACCCGCAGGGCAGACCCGTAACGGTGGTTGCCTGCAACAATAATTACGTTAAGGACAGGGTTGCGCCCGCTATGGACGTTATCTGCGTTAACAGGTATTACGGCTGGTACATTTTTGCGGGCAATCTTGACGCCGCCGCGCAGGCAATGCAGGCGGAGCTTGAATATTTCAGCAGGCTCGGCAAGCCGCTTATGATAACGGAATACGGCGCGGACGCGGTCAGCGGTATCCATAACGCCGTGCCGAATATGTTCAGCGAGGAATTTCAGGCGGAATACTACAGGGCGGTTAATTCCGTGCTTGATAAATACCCGTTCGTTACGGGCGAGCAGGCGTGGAATTTTGCGGATTTTCAGACAATTCAGGGCACTATGCGTGCGGACGG
>CADBUK010000049.1 GCA_902797915.1 Oscillospiraceae bacterium | reverse complement strand
CACGCCCAGGGGGTTCAGGCAGATGTCCAGCGGCGTGCCGTCGGCCAGGAAGGGCATGTCCTCCTCCGGCAGGATGCGGGACACGACGCCCTTGTTACCGTGGCGGCCGGCCATCTTATCGCCGACGGACAGCTTTCTCTTCTGAGCGATGTAGCAACGGACTACCTTATTAACGCCGGGGTTGAGTTCGTCGGAATTCTCTCTGGTGAATACTTCAACGTCAACTACGATGCCGTATTCGCCGTGAGGAACCTTAAGCGAGGTGTCTCTGACTTCTCTTGCCTTCTCGCCGAAGATTGCACGAAGCAGTCTTTCCTCGGCGGTAAGCTCGGTTTCGCCCTTGGGAGTAACCTTGCCGACAAGAATATCGCCGCTGTGAACCTCTGCGCCGATGCGGATAATACCGTCTTCATCAAGGTCTTTAAGACCTTCGTCGCCTACGTTGGGAATATCCCTTGTAATTTCTTCGGGTCCGAGCTTGGTGTCCCTTGCCTCAACGTCATGCTCTTCAATATGAATTGAGGTGTAAACGTCGTCACGAACCATTTTTTCGTTAATAAGAACAGCGTCCTCGTAGTTGTAACCCTCCCAGGTCATAAAACCGATGAGAGCGTTTTTACCAAGAGAAATTTCGCCGTTGCTTGTTGCGGGACCGTCGGCAATAACCTGACCCTCGTCAACCTTCTGATGAAGTGAAACAATCGGTCTCTGGTTAATGCAGGTGCCCTGGTTTGAACCGCTGAACTTAACCATTTCGTAGCGGTCAACCTCGCCGCGCTTAACGGTAATCTCAATAGACTCCGCGTCAACGGCGGTTACTGTACCCGCGCGCTTTGCAATTACAACAACGCCCGAGTCATAAGCTGCCTTGTACTCCATACCCGTTCCTACAACAGGAGCCTGAGTTTTAAGGAGCGGCACTGCCTGACGCTGCATGTTCGCACCCATAAGAGCACGGTTTGCGTCATCGTTTTCAAGGAAAGGAATCATCGCCGTAGCAACGGAAACTACCATCTTGGGCGAAACGTCCATATAGTCAACCTTTGAAGGCTCGCAGGTAATGAACTCGTCTTTATGACGGCAGGTTACGCGCCTGTTTGTGAAGCGGCCGTTTTCGTCAAGCGGCTCGTTTGCCTGAGCAACGATGTACTCATCCTCAACGTCAGCGGTCATATAAACAACCTCTGAGCTTACGCAGCCCGTTTCCTTATCAACCTTACGGTAAGGAGCTTCGATAAAGCCGTATTCATTAAGACGGCTGTAGCACGCAAGGTAGGAAATAAGACCGATGTTGGGACCTTCAGGAGTTTCAATCGGGCACATTCTGCCGTAGTGAGTGTAGTGAACGTCACGAACCTCGAAGCCTGCACGGTCACGCGAAAGACCGCCGGGGCCGAGCGCTGAAAGTCTTCTCTTATGAGTAAGCTCTGCAAGCGGGTTGTTCTGGTCCATAAACTGTGAAAGCGGAGAAGAACCGAAGAACTCGCGGATTGCAGCAACAACGGGGCGGATATTGATGAGCGCCTGAGGAGTGATAGCCTCCTCCTCATCATCCTGCACCTGAAGAGTCATCCTTTCACGGATAACCCTTTCCATTCTGGAAAAGCCGATTCTGATTTGGTTCTGCAACAGCTCGCCGACTGCACGGATACGGCGGTTGCCGAGATGGTCAATATCATCAACGGAGCCAACGCCGTGCGCAAGGTTAATGAGATAGGAAACCGTTGCAAAAATATCGTCGGTAACAATATGCTTCGGAATTAAATCGTCAGCGTGGAGTTTGATTTCCTCTTTAAGAGCCTCCTCATCATCGCCGCATTTTTCGAGGATTTCGGCAAGAGCTCTGTAGGAAACCTTTTCGTTAATGCCGAGCGGCTTGCAGTCAAAATCAATGTACTTGGTAATGTCAACCATACCGTTTGAAACGATTTTGATTTCCTTGCCGTCAACGTCAACGTAAGCAAACATAACGCCTGCGTTTTCAATTTCAACAGCCTTTTCCCTGCTGATTTTTTCGCCCGCGTCCGCAAGAAATTCTCCCTGAGGCGAAATAATCGGCTGAGTCAGCGTCTGATTCTGCAATCTGTCGCTGAGGGAAAGCTTTTTATTGTACTTATACCTGCCCACTCTTGAAAGGTCGTACCTGTGAGCGTCAAAGAACAAGCCGTCAAGATGAGCCTGCGCGGTTTCAAGCGTGGGAGGCTCGCCCGGGCGCAGCTTCTTGTAAACCTCAAGCAGCGCTTCCTCGGTGTTCTTTGTTGTGTCCTTTTCAATCGTTGCTTCAATTCTTTCGTCATCGCCGAAGAAATCTCTGATTTCAGCGTCAGTGCCGAGGCCGAGCGCACGAAGGAAGGTGGTAATGTAAATCTTTCTGTTTTTATCAATTCTTACATGGAACAAATCGTTAGCGTCTGTTTCATATTCCAGCCATGCGCCCCTGTTCGGGATAACCGTGTTTGTGAAAAGCTCCTTACCGGTTTTATCATGGTCCATATGATAATAAACGCCGGGGGAACGAACAAGCTGGGAAACAATGCAGCGCTCCGCGCCGTTGATAACAAACGTGCCCGCTTCGGTCATAATCGGGAAATCGCCCATATAAATAACGTTTTCCTTAACCTCGCCCGTTTCCTTGTTCTGCAGGCGTGCTCTGACCTTTAACGGTTTTGCATAAGTTACGTCACGGGATTTGCACTGAGCAATAGTGTACTTCGGCGCGTCGTCCATTGAGTAATCAATGAAATCCAGAATTAAATTGCCCGTGTAGTCGGTAATGGGTCCGATGTCGTGGAACACCTCTTGCAGACCCTCGTCCAGAAACCACTGATACGATTTCTTCTGCACCTCAATAAGATTAGGCATGGGCATAACCTCATTGATTTTGGCAAAGCTTTTTCTGGTTGTTGTGCCGAGTTGAATATCCTTCACATTCACCATTGAAGTAATCACTCCTTTATTTTACTGCTAAAAATGAACAGAAAACGCTTGAATTCAAGCCGTTTTTTAGCTATTTTGCAACGCAAAAATCACGGCAAATCTGCGGCAAGCGCCTATCTATCCATTTTAAGGGTGCGATTATATTAATATATTTTATATAAGATGTCAAGAAAAATTTTGAAAAGTTGAAAAATTTTTCAAAAACTTTTTAGTACACTCTGCCGCGTGTTTCTAAAAATAAGGCATTATACCGCCAAATTTAGCCTTTTCAAACCCTTTATAATCTGTTATAATATTATAATTAAGTTTCGATTATTTGGAGATTGCTATGAAAAAGCTGATTTCTGTTTTAATATGCCTGCTGCTTGCGGCGGCTTCATTCGGTGGCTGCTCGGCAAAGGAAAAAAGGATTGATTTGATTTACCCCTTCAGCGGCAACATCAACAGCTACGACCCGCAGGTTGCGGCTACGAGCGACGAATTTCTGGTTGCCGAAAACTGCTTTGAGGGGCTTGTGCGCTGCGACGATGAGGGCAATATTTCCGAGGGCTGCGCTTCAAGCTGGCAGGTCAGCGACGACGGGCTGACCTACACCTTCCACCTTAAAACAGGGCTGAAATGGTATATTTTCCCCTCGGTTAAAGAAAAATTCGGCGACGATTATGACCCCGAAATTACGGCTGCGGACTTTGCCTTTGCGCTTTACAGAGCGGCAATGAGCGCAACCGAAAGCCCGCTTTATTCCACAATTTCCTGCATTGAAAACGCCCCCGCCGTTAACGTTGGCGAGGCTGACAGGAGCTCCCTCGGCGTCAGCGCTGACGACGATTACACGCTTACAATCAGGCTTTCCGTGCCGAACAGCGAATTTTTGCAGACGCTTTCAACCGCGGTTGCAATGCCCTGCAACGAGGAATTCTTTAACAGCACAAACGGCAGGTACGGGCTTGATTTAAAATACACGATGTTTAACGGTCAGTTTGTTGTAACCAACCAGCTTGAACAGAGCTACGTTCTTAAAAAGAACCCCGCTTACAAGGGTCCCTCCCCCGCCAACGCCTCCGTGCTGACGCTTAAAATAGTTGACGGCGAGGAAAGCCTTGCCGAAAAGCTTATCAGCGGCTATTACGACGCGGCGTACATCCGCGGCTATGAGAGCGGGGAGGTTGCCAAAAAGAGCGGCATTACGCTTATACCCTACGTTAACACTACCTGGGCGCTTGTTTTCAACAATACATATTCGATTTTTGCAAACGCCGACGCGCGCCACGCCTTCGCGCTGTCCGTTTCGCAGCCTGATTACGACGAATTCGGTTATCTGAGCAACGCAAAAAGCTACGTTCCGCCCTGCTGTACGGCTGACGGAAAGGCTTATACCGAGCAGATAGGCGCGGTTGCGGAGCAGGTAAACGGCGACGAAGCGGTTGAGCTTTGGAAGAAGGCGGCAAAGGACGAGGAAATATATTCCGTTCAGATTACCCTGCTTGCTCCCGAAAATATGGAGAAGGCGGCAAAGGCGCTGCTGCAGGGAGTACAGAGCAGTATCGGCGCAATTTCAAACGTTAACGGCAAGGGCGCAGAGGTTTCGCTGAAGCTGGAGCTTGTTTCGGAGAGCGAGCTTAAAACCCGAGTTGCAATCAGCGATTACAACGTTGCGCTTTATCCTCTTACGGCCGCAAACCCAAGCCCCGTTTCGTTTTTGCAGAAGCTTGACGACCTTGGCTTGACGGGAATTGAAAGCGACGAATTTGCCGAAATGATTACAAACGCAGGCAGCGCACAGCCGAGCGAGCTTGCCTCCGCCTGCGAGGAAGTTGAACAGAAAATTTACGACGGGCACCGCCTTGCGCCGCTGTTTTACGAGTCAAACTATTACGCCGAGGCAAAGGGCGTAAGCGGCGTTCAGTTCCATCCGGGCTCAGGAAGGGTTTCGTTTGTTTATGCTGACAGAAAAGACTAAAAAGAGCATATTAAAAACATTCTGCTGGGCGCTTGTTGCGGCGTGTATGGGCGCAATTTTCTATTTTTCCTCACGCACCGCAAGCGAATCCACCCTGCAAAGCAACGCCGTAATTGATTTTTTAATCCGCATTTTCGGCGAAAGCTTTATTACCCAAACGGATTTAATAGTGCGCAAATGCGCGCATTTTCTTGAATTTATGGGGCTTGGGCTGCTGTTTGCGCTGGCGCTTTTTGTGCAGACGGAAAAGCCGCAAACCAAGCTTGCAATTATATTTTCCTCCGCTTATGCGGTTACGGATGAAATCCACCAGATTTTTGTAGAGGGCAGAGCCTGCCGCGTTTACGACTGGGCAATTGACACCGTGGGCGCCGCACTCGGCGCGCTCGCCGTCCTGCTGATATTCCTGTTAATACGCAAAATCAGGGGCAAAAACAAAAAAGCGATTGACAGTTAAAATAATTCGTCTATAATAATTATAATAATTAAAAACTGATATTAACTTCATCGGGAGGTTAAAATATGAATGTTCTGATTTACGACACCGAAGAGCAAATCGGCATTGCGGCGGGCAACTATATGTGCGGTCAGGTACTGCAGAAGCCCAATTCCGTGCTTGGACTTGCAACGGGCTCAACCCCGCTTAAACCCTACAACCAGATGATTGACCTTTACAAAAAGGGCGTTGTTGATTTTTCGCAAGTTACCACCTTTAACCTTGACGAATACGTTCATCTTAACGTTAAGGATAAAAATTCTTACCACAGCTTTATGCACGAAAACCTGTTTGACCACATCAACATACCCGAGGAAAACATCAACTTCCTTAACGGCAACGCAGAGGATCTGGAGCAGGAGTGCAGGGACTACGAAAAGAGAATTAAGGCTGCGGGCGGCATTGACATTCAGCTTTTGGGCATAGGCTCAAACGGGCATATCGCCTTTAACGAGCCTGCGGACTGCTTCCAGCGCTGGAGCCACGTTGTTACGTTAAAGGAAAGCACCGTTAAGGACAACAGCCGTTTCTTTGCGTCAATCGACGAGGTGCCCACACAGGCAGTTACAATGGGCATAGGCTCAATTATGCAGGCGAAGAAAATTCTTATAATCGCACTGGGCGCAAAGAAAGCCGCCGCAATCAAGCAGCTGATTGACGGTAACGTTACGCCGATGTGCCCCGCTTCCGTTTTACAGTTCCACACGGACGTTACGCTGATGCTGGACAGAGAAGCGGCGTCATTGTTATAATCCGCGGAGGTATAATTATGGCAAATAACGAGAAAAACAAAAAACGCAATACGGCAATTATTCTTGTGCTGATTTTCATTATCGGCGTTGCCGCGGGCTTTGCCTACGGCAGATTTGCAGGCGGCGGAAATAACCCGACAACCGAAAACCCGTCTTCCGAAAGCACCTCGCAGAGCGTCAGCCAATCAACAACTGCAGCGCCCTCAACGGACGCGCCCACCGAGGATGAAAGCACCACAAAAGAGCAGACAACGGCAACTACCAAAAAGGTGGAAACCGATTATGATTTGCCGATGAACATAAACACCGCGCTTGACGCGCTCGGCGAGCACTACGGCAATTCGTTTGAAATTAACAGCACCGTTGAGGACGGCGGACTGAACTACTTTTCAATTTACAAGGACGGCGAAAAATACGCCTCCGTTGCAGTTAACCTTAAAACAGGCGCCGCAACAGAAACCCTTTCCTCAAACGGAAGCAAAACAAACTTTTCACTTGTGAAATAAAATATAATCGGAGAGAATTATGGCAGATAAAGGAAAATTTTACATTACAACGGCGATTGCCTACACCTCGCGCAAGCCGCATATAGGCAACAGCTATGAAATTGTGCTTACGGACGCTATCGCAAGGTACAAGCGCCTGCAGGGCTACGACGTCTTTTTCCTGACGGGCACGGACGAGCACGGCCAGAAAATTGAGGAATACGCAAAGGCCGCGGGCGTTACGCCCAAGGAATACGTTGACAAGGTTGCGGGCGAAATCAGAGGTATCTGCGACCTGCTCGGCACAAGCTATGACAAATTTATTCGCACGACCGACGATTATCACGAAAGGGTTGTGCAGAAAATCTTTAAAAAGCTCTACGACCAGGGCGATATTTATAAAAGCGAATACGAGGGGCTTTACTGCACCCCGTGCGAAAGCTTCTGGACGGAAAGCCAGCTTGTTGACGGCAAATGCCCCGACTGCGGCAGAGAGGTTAAGCCCGCCAAGGAGGAGGCGTATTTCCTGCGCCTTTCAAAATACCAAAAGCAGCTTGAGGATTTCATTGAGCAGAATGAAAACTTCATTTACCCCGAAGCGCGCAAAAAGGAAATGCTTAACAATTTCATCAAACCGGGTCTGCAGGATTTGTGCGTAAGCCGCACCTCGTTTAAATGGGGCATTCCCGTAACCTTTGACGAAAAGCACGTTATTTACGTTTGGATTGACGCGCTTTCAAACTATATTACCGCAATCGGCTACGACCCCGACGGCTCGTCGGAGCAGTACAAAAAGCTATGGCCTGCCGACGTGCATATCATCGGTAAGGACATCGTGCGTTTCCACACAATTTACTGGCCGATTATGCTTATGGCGCTCGGCGAGCCCCTGCCAATGCAGGTTTTCGGCCATCCGTGGCTGCTGTTCGGCGAGGACAAAATGAGCAAAACAAAGGGCAACGTTATCTATGCGGATGACCTTGTTGAGCTGCTCGGCGTTGACGCGGTAGGATATTACCTGCTTTCCGAAATGCCTTACGCTTCGGACGGCTCAATCACATACGAAACAATTATTGAGCGCTATAATTCAGACCTTGCAAACACCATCGGCAATCTTGTTAACCGCACGATTGCAATGCAGAACAAATACTTTGACGGTGTTATTCAGGAGCCGACCGATAAGGAAGCCGTTGACGACGAGCTTTCACAGTTTGCGCTCGACGCAGTTCAGAAAATGGAGCAGTGCTTCACTACCTACAGGGTTGCGGACGCAATTGAGGCGGTTCTGAACCTTGCAAAGCGTTCAAACAAATACATTGATGAAACAATGCCGTGGGCGCTTGCAAAGGATGAGGCAAAGAGGGCAAGGCTCGGCACCGTGCTTTACAATCTGCTTGAGGCAATCCGCTTTATTGCCGTATTGCTTGCGCCGTTTATGCCCGAAACCTCTGAAAAGATTTTTGCGCAGATGAACTGCGAAATCAAGGATTACGACTCCCTTTCAGCCTTCGGCGCGCTTGAAAGCGGCGTTAAGGTTAACGAAGCAAAGGCGCTGTTTGCAAGAATTGACGCTGAAAAAATGTTTGAGGAAATTGCCGCAAAGCAGGAGGCAGCCGCAAAAGCGGAGGAAGAGGCAAAGCCCAAAGAGATTGAGGGGCTTGCCGAAATCTGCTTTGAGGATTTTCAGAAGGTTGAGCTCCGCGTTGCAAAGATCAAGGAGTGCGAACCGATTAAAAAGGCAAAGAAGCTGCTTAAAATTCAGGTGGACGACGGCACGCCCGAGGGCAGACAGATTGTTTCCGGAATTGCGCCTTGGTATAAGCCCGAGGAGCTTATCGGCAAGAGCGTCGTTATCGTTGCAAACCTCAAGCCCGCAAAGCTCTGCGGCGAAATGAGCAACGGAATGCTGCTTGCAGGCGATACCGCAGACGGCGGAGTTTCGGTGCTGTTTGTTGACGGCATTGAAGCAGGAACACAGTTAAGATAAAATATATATAAAAAAGCGGGACGCCGAGGCGACTCCCCTGTTAGGGGAGATGCCACAAAGTGGCAGAGGGGTCTGCCGCTCTGCAAGAGGGCGTCCCCTACATTTAGTATTGAAATTATGAATAATATTTTTGACACGCACAGCCATTACGACGACGAATGGTTTGACGAAGACCGTGACGAGCTTCTCTCTGCACTGACAGACAAGGGCATTGTAAACGTCGTTTCCTGCGGCTGTGATTTACAGACAACAATTGCAAACAAAGCGCTTGCGGAAAAGTATGATTACATTTATTTCGCCGCAGGCTTTCATCCCGAAAATCTTGAGGGGGCTTCCCTTTCGGATTTGGAAGAAATACGCAGAATTGCCCGGCATCCCAAATGCGTTGCCATAGGCGAAATCGGGCTTGACTATCACTGGATGGCGTCGCCAAAGGACGTGCAGGCCGAGTTTTTCCGCGCACAAATTGAGCTTGCCAAGGAGCTTGATTTGCCCGTGATTGTACACGACCGCGAAGCCCACGGCGACACGCTTGATATTTTGCGCGAGCTGCAGCCTAAGGGCGTGCTGCACTGCTTTTCAGGCTCAAAGGAAATGGCGGCGGAGGTTATCAGGCTTGGAATGTATATCGGAATGAACGGCGTTGCAACCTTTAAAAACGCACGCAAGAGCCTTGAGGTTGTGCGCTCAATACCGATTGAACGCCTTTTGCTTGAAACGGACTGCCCCTACCTTGCCCCCGAGCCCAACCGCGGCAAGCGTAACGACAGCAGCAACATTCCCTTCATAGCAGAACGCCTCGGCGCAGAGCTCGGCATATCCGCGCAGGAGCTTCTGAACGTTACGGCTCAAAACGCAAAAGCGCTGTTCAAAATCAAATAACGTTTTTTATAACAAAAAAACAGCCTTGCGTTTTGAACTGCACCAGATTGTGCAGACAGCACAAAAACAGCCTACCAAGGTAGAATATTAAGTTTTAAGCAACGAACTGACATCTTTG
>CADBUK010000048.1 GCA_902797915.1 Oscillospiraceae bacterium | reverse complement strand
GAAACAACCGATGAAACCTTCCTTTCAAGGCTGAGCAATATTGCATGGATTAATATTGACGCAATCAAAATCGGTGATGATGATAATTCATATTTCTATAAAGGTCTTGAATACAGGAATATAACATTCTACTGCGAAGAAACCGACCCCGAAATCCATTTTGATATGGCGCAGAGAGAAACGCTTTTCAAAGGCTCAACAGGTTTTCTTTACGGCGAGGCTGAAATCAACGTGCCCTCAATAGATTTGCTACAGGGGCTTAAGCCCGATACAATGGTGCAAAAGGCATACGGCGGCAAGCAGCACCCAACGGGCGATGCCATCAGAACCGGCTCTGCGCTGAACGCAGCGGGCGTGCGCGATATGCAAATTTACCTTCAGGATTATTATCTTGAGTGGCCGTATGACGCACCCTACAAAGACGGCTCAATAGACCTTGACTCATATCAGAAAACCGTTGAGGGTATTCTTTACAATATGATTTGCGACGAGGCAAATCCGAATGATGACGGTGCATTCTTGGGCAGTGACGGAAATTACTACACGCTCAACGGCAGAGGCGATAAATACAGCTATGTGCTGTTCAACGAGCCTGACAATATCTGGTACGGCGGCAATCTTGAAGGGCTTGAAAATGCCTGGATGAAAATATACAGAGCCGTTCACGCGATTGACCCCAACGCTCGCTGTGCGGGTCCGAATTTTGCGGGATATAATCAGGCAAGCTATGACGCCTTCCTGCAATTCTGCTACAACAATAATTGCCTGCCCGAGCTGATTACCTGGCACGAGCTTGGCGATATTTCGCTTACGGATTTCGTTGTGCATTACAATCAGATTAAAGCAATGCAGGCGAAATATTACACAGCCGAATATGCAGCTAAATCAGGGCGCGATTATCAGCCCGAGCTGCTTGTTAACGAATATGCAAGGCATTATGATATCGGCTCCGTCGGCGGGCTTATCAAATGGCTTGCAATGTTTGAGGACAAGGATATGTCCGGCTGTATGGCATATTGGGCAATGGCAAACACCTTAAATGAAATGGCGGCAGACCAAAACTCCCCTGCTTCCACATGGTGGGTTTACCATTGGTATGCACAGATGACGGGAGAGCAGTGCCCGCTTGTTTCCCCTGCTTTCAGGAAAACCAAATTTTACGGCTTAACATCGTATGATGAAGACATAAATATGGGTTATGTTCTGTTTGGAGGAAATGAGGAGAAGAACGGCACGGAAACCGTTTATCTTGATAATTTCAACGCAACCGATTTGATGAACGGCGCAGGCGCAACGCACGTAAAAATCTACGGCGTGCCCTACTCCGGTCAGCTCGGCTCAAACTATAAGCCCGAAGTGATTTTTGAGGGCAACATAAAAGCAGAGGATAATTCACTGAAAATTGAAATTAACAACACCGATGAGATGGAGGCATACTTTGCGGTGCTGACAAAGCCTGAGGAAAACGCGCCTATTTCAAATGCTGATAATCTCTGCTATCCCTATCTGAATTATGAGGCTGAGGATGCGGAGCTTCTCGGCGGTGCCACTGCATACGGAAAAACCGGATGGACGGAATTTGCCACAAGCGGCAGAAAAGATGTTGGCAGCATTAATAATAACGGTGACGGTGTTCGCTTCACGGTTAATGTGCCCGAAAGCGGATATTATAACGCTTCAATTTTCTATTCACTGCAATCGCCATACGTTAACCCCGAAACACTTGAGCCCGATGCAAACGGGCAAAACAGGGGCATAGGAAAAATGCTGCCTTACGGAATGGAACTTGACGGTGAAGCACTTGATAATATATATCTGGAGTCAACCATAATTTGGCTGTATAAGCGCCATTGCGACACCGTGATTTACCTTACCGCAGGCGAGCACACAATCACATATAAACACATAAACGGAGATGAAGGCAGCAAGGGCAATCTGCAGCTGACTGCTGCGCTTGATAAGCTGACTCTGCAGAAGATTGACGGGGATGAAAACAACTTTGAAATCTGCCTTGATGAAATGAGCAATTTCAAAGACGGCAATGCATACAGAGTTACCGCGGTTGCGCCCGAGGCGGGCTATTACACGGTTACCGCAGACGGAAGCTTCAGCCTGAAAAAGCAATGCATTGATTATGCTGCAGACGCAACATCCTTCTCCGAATGCAGTGTTTATGACACCGAGGTTGGCAGCACGGTTTACCTTGCAAAAGGCGCAAACACAATTGTTGTTGAGGGCAGCTGCACAACGCTGAACTTCACATACGAGGCGGACAAAACCGCTGACGCTTCAACCGTTATAAACAGCACGGATATAACCATTAACGGAATTAACCCCATTTACAAAGAGAACGCGTTTGCTAACAGCGGATATGTTATCAGCGAGCTTGGCGTTGGGCAGAATTCTGTGCTTAACGAAAACGCAGAAAATAATTATTCAACCTTCACGGTTGACGCACCGAGCGCAGGAGTTTATAACTTCGCAATCCGCTATGCAAACGATGAGCCTGCCCCTATTATGGAAAAGGCAGACGGCTCAACATATATTCATCCGTATAACATTGATTTGGTTGAGCGATATGCACAGATTTCCGTTAACGGCGGCGAGCCCGAAACGGTTTATTTCAAAAACACGCTGAGCTGGGAAACCTTCAGAACACTTGATGTTCAGCTTGCACTGAACGCAGGCAAAAACACGATTAAGATTTATAATGATAATTCATATCAATTCAGCAATCTTGTTAATTCCACCGCGCCGGAGATTGACACGGTAACGATTTCAAAGCTTACCTTTGATAACAGTAAGGCTTCATTTGTTAATGAAGAAACCGCGGGAATGCGATGGACCCCGATTGCATCATCGGATTTTTCAAGTGTTAACAGCGTTTCGCAGGATACCGCATTTACCCCGTCAACCTATAACGGAATGGGCAATGCAATTGAATGGACTGCGCATGCCTGGCTTGATAACGGCAATCCTTCTGCCGGAAACGGAGCGGTATATCTGCCTGACGGTTATATGTATATGAGCGGATACGGCAGCGATAATTTAGTGCCGATTTCCGCTTCCGAGCACTGGAAGATTGATTTCGGTTTCCGATTCAAAACCGATGACAGCGACACGGGTAATTACGAACAAAGCGATGATTACTGCTTCCTTAAAATGTTCGTTTATGCCCCCGATGACAGAGCGCCGATTGATAAAAACGCTGCCCGCTGCTATTTTGCGCAGAATGCAAACGGCGTATGTTATTCATGGACTGATGACGGGCACAATGCAGGCGTGCAGTCAAAGGGCACATCGCTGACGGCAAATAACGGGCATCTTGCCAAAGATACGGATTATCATTACATTGCCGAATACACGGGCGATTTGTTCAGGGCATATATCACGGATGAAAACGGATATGTTGTTCAGAAAATCGCCGAGTGTACTGATGAAACCTTCCTTTCAAGGCTTGGCAATATTTCATGGGCGAACATTGACGCAATCAAAATCGGCGATGATGACGACGCTTATTATTTCAAAGGCTTGGAATACAGAAACATAACTTTCTATGCGGAAGCCGAGCCGGACCCGACTGCGCTTAAAGCAGCAATTGAGGAAGCACGCACATATTCATATGCGGAATACACAGCCGAGTCTTTAAATCAGTTGCTTGAAATTGCAGACGGCTATGCAGAGCTTGCAGACAGCACAGCCACTCAGGCGGAATATGATGCCGCAACAGCGGATATTCTCAGCGCAATAAGCAATCTGGAGAAACTTTCGGATTATGTGCTTACAGCATTTGAAGATGGAATTGCAACTCTTGAAAACGGAGCCGGCAATCAGACACACCTGACATTTATTGATTTCATTAACGATTACTGCGCACCGCTTGATGTGAATGAAGACGGCATTGTTAATATCCGCGATTATTCAATATTAAGGCAAATGTTTAATTAACGGTCAAAAGAAGCAGGGCTTTCCCCTGCTTCTTCTTGCAATTGTGTTGATATTATGCTATATTTTCAGTATGAAAAGATAAGATTTTATGGTCTTTTTTAACCACAGCAGGTGCCATGGCGGCGCCCATATTGTTGGCGTCGGTTATGCCCAAATCGCAGATTGTGCCGATTGATACGGCGGAGATTTTTATGCCGCCGTTCGCTTCATTATGCGGTTTAAGCACCGCCGCGCCCGCGCCTGTAACTGTCCACTGCGACGTGGGAGGGCGCTGGCCGCCGTATTCAAGCGGGAAGCGAAACTGCCGCTCCGACGAGCAGAAATGGCTGGACGTGCCGACAGCAACGCAGTGAGCACCCGAATCAACAAGCATTGCCGCATTTGCAAGTGAAAGCGCCATAGTTGAACACGCGCCGTAAAGCCCGATAGACGGAATGCCCAAATCCTTGATTGCGAAAGCGCTGCCCATACACTGATTAAGCAAATCGCCGCTCAGAATAAAATCGACATCCGCCGCGCTTACACGGGCGTCCGTAAGTGCGCGGATAATAGCGTCGTGCAGGATGGCGGACTCCGCAAGCTCATAGGACTGCTGCCCCGCAGTTGTGTCCTCAAAAATTGCGTCAAAATCGCTTGCAAGCGGACCCTCGCCTTCTTTTTTACCGCATACGCCCGCCGCGCCGACGATTACGGGCGGCTCATTAAAAAATACCGTTTTACCGTTAATATACACAAAAAACACCTCGGTTTTATTTTAACCGAGGTGTTGTGTTTTATTTATTACCGTTAATAATTTCTTTCAAAATTGCCGCAAGTTCGGGAGCGGAGGCTTTACCCTTCAGCGTGCGCATACACTGCCCGATAAGGAAATTCAGCGATTGCTGCTTGCCCGCAAGATATTCCGCAACCGCCTTGGGATTTTCGGCAACCGCCCTGCGTGCAATTTCGGTCAGCAGCGAAGCGTCGGACAGGATTTCCATATTATTTGCCTTAACGTATTCCTGCGGGTCAACGTCGTTATAAAACACCGCTTCAAACAGCAGTTTTGCGGAATCGCGGCTGATTTTGCCCGAATTGAGCAGATTGATTATTTCCGCCAAAGAGTCGGCACGAAACGGAATTTCATCGCCGATTTGCGAGTCCTTTTGCAGCCGCATAAGCTCGCCCATAATCCAGTTAGCGCTGTCCTTAGGATTTTTTGTAATCTCCGCCGTGCGTTCAAAAAGGCGCACATATGAAAGCGACGAACATATAATGCTTGCATCATATTCCGAAAGCCCGTAAGCGTTCATATACCTTGCCCGTTTTTCGTCAGACAGCTCGGGAAGGGTTGACCTGACGCCGTCAACATAAGCCTGAGTAAGCGTAACAGGCGGCAAATCGGGCTCGGGAAAATAGCGGTAATCCTGCGCCTGCTCCTTGCTTCGCATTGAAACGGAGCAGTTTTGAGCTTCATCCCAGCGCCGTGTTTCCTGCGTTATTTTTCCGCCGTTTTCAAGAATGGAAATCTGGCGTTCTGACTCTGACTCAACGGCGGCGCGGATGGCTTTAAACGAGCTTAAATTCTTCATTTCAGTTCGCGTGCCGAGCGTGTCGGAGTCAGACGGCATAACGGAAACGTTGACGTCAGCACGCAGAGAGCCCTCCTGCATTTTACAGTCGGAAACGCCGCAGAACTGCAGAATTTCACGCAGGCGCTGAACGTACTCCGCCGCCTCGTCAGGAGTGGCAATATCGGGCTGCGAAACGATTTCAAGCAGGGGCACGCCGCAGCGGTTATAATTAACAAGCGTTTCGCCCGTTTCCTCATTATGAATAAGCTTGCCCGCGTCCTCCTCAATATGAATTTCGTTGATTCTGACGCGCTTTTTGCCGCCTTTAACCCCATCCGTAATTTCAACATAGCCGTCAGTACAAATCGGCAGATAAAGCTGGCTTATCTGATAAGCCTTAGGTAAATCGGGGTAAAAATAATTTTTGCGGTCAAAGCGGTTAAAAAGGTTAATCTTACAGTTGAGAGCAAGCCCCGTCCTCACGGCAAATTCAAGTACTTTTTCATTGAGCGACGGAAGCGTGCCCGGCATTCCCGTACAAACCTCACAAACCTGTGAATTTTGCGCGGCGCCGAATTTTGTTGAGCAGGAGCAGAACACCTTTGAAGCGGTGCCAAGCTCCGTATGCACCTCAAGTCCGCAGACGGTTTTATAGTTCATCGGCGCACCTCCCCTCAGGCTTTTGCAGATGGTAATCCGTTACCCTTTGGAAAGAATTGCCCGCCTCAAGCAATGGCTGTTCGCCGAACGCCCTGCCGATTAACTGAAAACCGACGGGCATACCGCCGCGCGAAAAGCCGCACGGAAGCGCAAGCGCAGGCAAGCCTGTAATATTAGCCATAACCGTATAAACGTCGCCGAGATACATCTGCAGCGGGTTGGAAATTCCCTGCCCGATTTTCATTGCAGTTGAAGGCGCAACGGGGCTGAGAATATAATCATATTTTTTCAAAGCATCGTTAAAAGCAGCGGTAATGAGACCCTTGGCCTGCAGGGCTTTTTTATAGTATTCATCATAATAACCGCCAGAAAGCACAAAATTGCCGAGCATTATGCGCTTTTTGGCTTCCTGCCCGAAGCCCTGCGAGCGAGTATTAACGTAAACGTCATTAAGGGTTTCGCCCGCCGCACGAAAGCCGTACTTTACGCCGTCGTAGCGCGAAAGATTTGACGAAGCCTCCGCGCAGGCAATTACGTAATAAACAGGCACGGCATACCTTACAAGCGGCATTGAAAAATGCTCTGCCTCCGCTCCGAGCGAACGGAAAACCTCAACGGAGGAAAACACCGTTTCAGCCACGTCGGAGTCAACCGCTCCGTCAAAAAAGTCTGTGGGAATTCCGATTTTTTTACCCTTTAAATCCGCGGCGTTAATGACAGAATTCAAATCAACGGGCGCAGAGGAAACCGAGGTTAAATCGCGCTCATCCCTGCCGCTGATAATGCCGAACAGGGCTGCTGTATCCGCAGCGTTTTTGCCGATAACGCCCACCTGTTCAAGCGACGAAGCGTAAGCAATAAGCCCATAGCGCGAAACCGCGCCATAGGTTGATTTAAGCCCCGTTACGTTGCAAAACGCGCAGGGCTGGCGTACCGAGCCGCCCGTGTCTGAGCCGAGTGCGGCAAACGCCTCATCCGCGGCTACTGCCGCCGCCGAGCCGCCCGAAGAACCGCCCGCAACGCAGGAGGTATTCCACGGGTTTTTAACAACGCCGAAGGCTGAGGTTTCCGTTGTTGAGCCCATTGCAAACTCATCCATATTTGTTTTACCGCAGGGCACCGCGCCCGCGGCAAGCAGCTTTTCAATAACGGTTGCGTTATAAGGCGGCACAAAGCCCTTTAGCATATTTGAGGCGCAGGTGGTTTCCTCGCCCTTTGTGCAGATATTATCCTTAACCGCAATCGGCACGCCCGCAAGAAGCGATACCGCGCCGCCCGCGTTAATCATTTTCTGTGCGTTTTCCGCCCTTTCAAGCGCCTTTTCAACGTCAAAGCCGACGTAACAGTTCAGGCTGTCGTCAAGCGCCTTAACCCTTTGCGCAAGCGCTTCAACCGCTTCGGGCGCAGTAAGCTCGCCCGCTCTGATTTTTGAGGAAAGCTCAAGGGCTGTCAGTTTAACAATTTCCATAACAGCCCCCTATTCTATAGACCTTGGCACGACGAAAAAATCGCCCTGCCTTTCAGGCGCGTTGGCAAGAACGTCATCAACGGGCATTGAGGGCTTTGCCTCATCGGCGCGCAGGTTTAACGGAGCGGTCTGCGTTAAATCAACCGCAGGCAGTTCCGCAGAGGATAGCATTTGAGTATATTCAATAAACTCCTGAAGTTGCTCGGTAACGCTCTGCCTTTCAGCGTCCGTAAGTCTGAGCTTTGACAGCCCCTCAAGATATTCAATTAAATCGTTATTAATCTGCATAAAAAGCCCCTTAAAATCGTAAATCCTCTGTAAAAAGCAGAGGATTTAAAGTCAGATATTATAAGTCATAACCGTCTGGAAAAAGCGGGTGTTCATAATGTTCCTTGCGTAGCCCGTTTCAAAGCCCAGCCTTTCAAAAATAGGCACGAGGCGCTTTGAAAGCGTTTCGTAAACAAGAACGAAGCCCTGCTCATCCGCCATTTTTTTATAACCCTCAATAACGGATGTAATTTCCTCATCGCTGCAGTCGCGGGTTATAAAGAGGTTAAGCACCCTTTTTTCAAACGTATCGGGCACAACAATATTTACGACGTCGTTAACAATGCTTTCGTGGTCAAGCACATTAACCGCATACCTGCTGTGCTTGAGCGAAAAGCTTTTTTTGCCCGAAATTCTGAAATTGAATTCATCGGGGTTATAAAGCATTGAAACAATGCCGCCGTCCGAAACGGAAACAACGCCGTGCTTCTGATTTTTCGGAATAAAATGGCCGAGGTATTTTTTAATAAAGCCCTCGCGCCTTTCCTGCTGCGGACAGAGGAACATAAAAAGCGGCTCTTTAACCAGAAGCGGCGCTAATTCTTCAATATTCACTTTGCCGTTTTTTTCAGCAGACATAGCATCCTCACCAAAAGCTTAGTAAATTATGATAATATTTTAACAATAGTATTTACAAATATCAACAAATTTTATGTTAAATTTAAAATTATTTAATATTTGCCCTGTCGGGATAATAAAGCGGGTTCTTTTTAAGCTTGGAATCAATAATTGCAAACATAATAAGACCGAGCACGATGCACACCAAATCCGCAACGGGCTGCGCGTAAACAATACCGTTAAACGCAAACAGTTTATCCATAATCAGCGCAAGCGGGAAGAAAATCAAGCCCTGTCTGCCGAGGGATAAAACCATACTCGGAAGCGATTTTCCCATACCCTGAAAGGCGAAATTGCAGGTAAACATAATGCCGATGAACGGACCCGCAATCATCAGCCCGCGCAAAATCTTTACGCCGTATTCGGTTACGAGCGGGTCGTTTTCCCCGTTAAAGAGATTGATAATCTGCGTGGAAAAAATGTAATAAACCACGGTTAAG
Source organism: Oscillospiraceae bacterium (assembly GCA_902797915.1). Lineage (GTDB taxonomy): Bacteria > Bacillota > Clostridia > Oscillospirales > Acutalibacteraceae > Eubacterium_R. The sequence continues at coordinate 12,152 of CADBUK010000048.1, read as the reverse complement.
GTTATGCCGATAGTTAAGGTACACGCCATTGTGAATTTCATAGTCTGCTTCAAGCGCTTCATATTCTTTGCGCCGAAGGAATAGCCGATAAGCGGCTGAACGCCGATACCGATACCCATTTGCAAAAACACAATCAGCATATTAACCTTCATTGCAATTCCGAGAGAGGCAACAGCCGCCTCGCCGTAGCCTTTCATAAGGTTATTCATAATAATATTTGAAACGCTCATTAAGATATTATTGAGCGCCGCGGGAATACCGATGGGAATAACGTTTCTTGCAATGCCCTCTTTAAAGGTAAAGCGTGACGGATTGCAGGAAAGGATGGACCTGCCGCGCATAAGATATACCGCATAATACACAACGGAGGCAACGTTGCCGATAACCGTTGCAAGCGCTGCGCCGCCTACGCCCATTTTAAGCACCAAAATCATTATGGGGTCAAGGATAATGTTTATTACCGTGCCGAGCATCATACCCGTCATAGACTCTTTAGCAGCGCCCTCGCCGCGCAGAAGATTGCCCGCAGTGATTGACACAACGATTGCGGGACCGCCGAGCGCGATATATTTCAGGTAACCGTAGGAATACTCGGTTACAGCGGCGTTGGTTGCGCCGAGAAGCTTAATCATAGGATTAATGAACGCAAGAATTAACGCCAGCAGCAGAACGCCCGAAAATATGGACGAAAAAATTGCAAACGAGCTTATCTTTTTTACCTTATAATGATTGCCCTCGCCCATTGAGCGTGAGATGTAAGCCGAGCCGCCTACGCCGAAAATGTTGCCGAACGCCACGAAGAAAAGGAAAACGGGCATCGTAAGCGAAACGGCAGCGGTTGCATTGGTATCCTTCATAAGCGAAACAAAATAAGTGTCCGCCATATTATAAATAACGTTAACTATGCTTGACAGCACGGACGGAACGGCAAGCGCCGCAACCGCCTTAGGTATCGGGTATGAAGCAAAAATCTGCTCTCTTTTTTCTTTAGAAGCCATTATATTCTCCAAAACTAAATTAACTGCGCAAGCGCGGCAAGCTCCTGCATAGTAAAGCTTTCCGCACGGTCGTTAGTATTCCTGCCGATTTGCTCAAGCGCGGACGCAACCTGAGCCTTACTGAGCCCCAAGCCGTTTGACAGACAGTTGAGCGCGGTTTTACGCCGCTGAGAAAAGGTGGCTTTTACAACCTTGAAAAAATGCGTTTCATCGCTGACGTCAACGGGCGGATTATCCCTGAGCTTTAATCTGATAACAGCGCTGTCCACCTTAGGCGCGGGCATAAAGCTGTTTCGGTCAACGCCGAAAAGCACTTCGCTTTCGGCATAATAATTAACAAAAACGGAAACGCTGCCGCACTCCCTTGAGCCGACCTCTGCGGTTAAACGCTGAGCCGCCTCCTTTTGCACCATTACAACAATTTCGTCAACCGCAAGCCTGCTTTCAAGCAGCTTGATTATGATTGGCGAGGTTATATAATACGGCAGATTTGCGCAGACCTTAACGGACTCCATATCCGCAAACTTATCTGCAATAAGGGCGTTTAAATCAAGTTTAAGCGCGTCGCCCACAACTATTTCAAGATTTTCGCAATCCGCAAGCGTTTCATCAAGCACGGGAAAAAGTCTTTTGTCAAGCTCAACCGATACAACCCTGCCCGCAACCGCGCAGAGCTCCTTGGTAAGAACGCCTATTCCAGGTCCGATTTCAAGCACGCCCGTTTTTTCGTCGGCATTAAGCGCCGCCGCCATTGCGGGACAAACCTCGGGGTTAATAAGAAAATTCTGCCCGAGCGCCTTTGAAAAGGTAAAGCCGTGCTTTGAAAGCACCTTATTAATTGTATTGTAATCGCATAAGTTCATACTGACAACCTCAATTCATTCGGTTATTTTATCACAATCGCAAATATTTTACAATATCATTCTTGACATTTTGAAAAGATGTGATAAAATAATCGTTAGTCGGCTAATGTTAGCCGCCTAATTTATAGAAAAACACATTATATTTTCGGAGGAAAATACGGATGGAGCATAAAAAATGCCCTCCCCCCGAGGGAATAATCGGACCCAGAGTGGGTTACCTTTCAAAGCTTATTCGCACGGAGTTTAACAAGGCGGCGGCTGAGCAGGAATTATTTTCGGGGCAGCAGGATATTCTGTTCAAAATTAATGAAAACGAAGGAATAACCCTGCGGGAGCTTGCGGATATGCTTGGCGTTACGCCGGCAACGGCTTCCGTTTCCGTTAAAAGAATGGAAAAATCCGGCTTCATAATTAAGAAGGCTGATGAAACGGACGGAAGAATTATTCGCCTTTACCCCACTGAAAAGGCAAAGGAAGCGCCGCTTAAAATAAAAGAAAAGATGGAGAAAATGGACCTTACGCTCAAGCAGGGAATGACCGAGGAAGAAATCAATCAGTTTTCGCGTTTGCTTGACAAGGCGATTTCAAATATTGAAAAGGAGGAAAAGTAGAATGGTTAAAAAGCTTGCCTCTTACCTGCACGGGCTTTGGCATTTAGCCGCAATAAGCACTGCGGGTATGATTATAGAGGCGATTTGCGAACTGGCAATGCCTTCGCTTGCAAACAGCATTTACAATATGGTAAGCGAAGCCAGCAGCATTTCCGAAATCAAAAGCAATATTATCGCTATGGGAATAACGATGCTTATGCTTGCGGTTATAGGACTTTGCGGCGGTATTGCAACTATGAGGGCTTCAGCCGTTTGCAGCCAAAGGTTTTCATACAGATTAAGGAACGATATGTATAAGAAAATCAGTTCCTTTTCCTTTAAGAATATTGACAAATTTTCAACCGCTTCGCTTACAACGAGGCTTACAAACGACGTTACGCAGTTGAGCAACGTAGTTATGATGAGCCTGCGCCTGCTTGTAAGAGGCCCCGCGCTTATGGTTGTTGCGGCGTTTTTTGCGTTCAGGATTAACGCCAGACTGAGCACGGTATTAATATTCATACTGCCGATAATTGCGGCAATCGTAGTATTAGTGCTTAAATTCGGCTTTCCTCTTTTCCAGAAAATGCAGGTTAAGGTTGACAATCTGAACAGGGTTGTGCAGGAAAACCTGATAGGCATAAGAGTTGTTAAAGCCTTCGTGCGCGAGGACTACGAAAAGAAAAAGTTCCACACAGCTTCGGACGAGCTTGCGGCACAGGGCTCAAAGGCAGCGGGGCTTGTAATAACAATTATGCCCCTTATGATGCTGCTGATGAATTCGGTTGTGCTTTACGTTTATTTTAACGGCGCAAGGCACGCTTATAACGGCGATATTGACGTTGGCCAGATTTCCGTTCTTGCGGCATACATTATGCAGGTGCTTATGAACCTGATGATGATTTCAATGATGTTTATTATGCTTGCAAGGGGTAAGGCCTGCGGCGACCGTGTAACCGAGGTGCTTAACACAGAGGTTGACATTGTTAACCCCAAAAGCCCCTATATTCCTGAGAAAAACAACATCAGGGGCAGGGTTGAATTCAAAAACGTTGCGTTTAAATACGACGTTGAAAACACGGGCGACAACATTCTTGAAAACGTCAGCTTTACGGCAGAGCCCGGACAGGTTGTGGGAATAATCGGCTCAACGGGCTGCGGAAAATCAAGCCTTGTTAATCTTATCCCCCGCCTGTACGACGTTACCGAGGGCGAGGTTCTTGTTGACGGAATTAACGTTAAGGAATACGATTTGTCTGCGCTGAGAGAGTTAACGGGCATGGTACTGCAAAAGAACGTGCTTTTCAGCGGAACCATCAAAGAAAATCTGCTGTGGGGTAATGCCGACGCAAGCGATGAGGAAATCATTTCCGCCTGCAAGGCTGCTCAGGCGCACGAATTCATTATGAGCTTCCCCGACGGGTATGACACCGATTTGGCACAGGGCGGACTTAACCTTTCGGGCGGTCAGAAGCAGCGCCTTTGCATTGCAAGGGCTATGCTGAAAAAGCCGAAAATCCTTATTCTTGACGATTCCACCTCAGCGGTTGACACCGCAACCGAGGCAAAAATAAGAGAAAGCTTTTACACAAACCTTAAAGACAGCACGGTATTTATTATTGCGCAGAGGATTTCCTCCGTTAAGGAGGCAGACCGTATTTTAGTTATTGACGACGGCGAAATCAAGGGCATAGGCACGCACGACGAGCTTATGAAAAACAACGAAATTTACCGTGAAATCTACACAACGCAGCAGAAGGGAGTGATTGAATAATGCCGGGACCGATGGGACCTCCTCCTTCAAGAGGGAGAGAAATTGTTAAACCCAAAAACGCTAAAAAAACGCTTGGCACAATTTTGTCATATATGGGCAAAAGCAAGCTGTTTTTGATTATCGTTGTTTTTGCGCTTATTCTTTCAACCGCCTGCCAGCTTGGCGCGTCATACTGGCTCAAGCCCATTCTTGACAGCGTTGCAGACACGATTAAAGCGGGCACCTTTGCAACCGAAGGCGTAAAACAGCTTATTAAAAATCTTATTATCGTAGGCATTTTTTACGCGGGCACGGCGCTGTTCAGCTTTGTGCAGAGCAAGGTTATGGTTATGATTGCGTACAAGACCACAAACCTTATCCGCAAGGATTTATTCGACCATATGCAAACCCTGCCGCTGAGCTATTTTGACTCAAAAACGCACGGCGAAATTATGAGCCGCTTTACAAACGACGTTGACAATATGCAGATGATGCTGGAGCAGTCAATGGTGCAGTTAATATCGTCCGTTTTTTCATTCATAGGCATTGTTGCAATGATGATTTACCTCAGCCCTCCCCTGTTCGGACTTGCAGTAATATTCCTTGTTCTGATGATTTTAGCGGTTACCAAAATCGGAAAGCAATCCCGAAAGTATTTCCGTAATCAGCAGGAAAATCTGGGCAGGATGAACGGAAATATTGAGGAGACAATCGAGGGGTTAAAGGTTGTTAAGGTGTTTAACCACGAGGAACAGGCAAACGCCGACTTTGAAAAGGTTAACGAAAGCTTTCGCAAGGCGGCAACAAGCGCAAGCTTCTTCACGGGAATTATGGGACCCATTTCAACGGGCGTTAACAACGCAAGCTACGCAACGATTGCACTTGCGGGCGGTCTGCTTGCGCTGACGGGTAAAATCTCAATAGGCACTTACTTTACCTTCCTCGGCTATTCAAAACAGTTTACGCAGCCGATTAACCAGATTACAAACCAGATGACCACTATATTCTCCGCCCTTGCAGGCGCAGAGCGTGTGTTTGAGGTTATCAATATGGAAAGCGAGGTTGACGACGGCAACGTTACGCTGAAGGAAACCTACGAAAACGGCGAACGCAAATGGTACTGGCAGGATGGCGAAACGCTTATTCCCGTTAAGGGCAACGTTGTTTTTAAGGACGTTGATTTCAGCTATGTTCCCGAAAAACGAGTACTGCACGACATAAGCCTGTACGCAAAATCGGGACAGAAAATTGCATTTGTAGGCTCAACGGGCGCAGGAAAAACGACAATTACAAATCTGATTAACCGCTTTTATGACATTCAGCAGGGCGAAATTACCTACGACGGAATTGACATAAAACGCATTAAAAAGGACGATTTAAGAAAATCGCTTTCAATCGTTTTGCAGGACACCCATCTGTTTACGGGAACGATTATGGACAACATCCGCTACGGCAGACTTGACGCAACCGACGAGGAATGCGTTGCCGCCGCAAAGCTTGCGTCCGCACATTCGTTTATACGCAGGCTGCCCGACGGTTACAACACCGTGATTTCAGGCGACGGCGAAAGCCTTTCCCAAGGTCAGAGACAGCTTCTGGCAATTGCAAGAGCGGCAATTGCAAAGCCCGCCGTGCTTATTCTTGACGAGGCAACCTCCTCCGTTGATACAAGAACCGAGCTTCACATCGAGCACGGAATGGACAGACTGATGAACGGCAGAACGGTATTTGTTATTGCTCACAGGCTTTCAACCGTCAGAAATTCAAACGCAATTATGGTGCTTGAAAACGGCGAGATTATTGAGCGCGGCGACCATGAGGCGCTGCTTGAAAATCAGGGCAGATATTATGAACTTTGCACAGGAAAAGCCAAATTGAGTTAGCAATAGTTATACTAAATTATGGAATTTTAATTTTTTGTAAATTTTTCTTTACAAAAGCAGATAATAATGTTATAATGCAAATGTATTTAGAAAAATATATCTGTATATTTTAAATTCTATCCAGAGGTGTTAATTATGAAAAAGCTTTTATCAGTTGTTCTTTCAGTAATTATTGCTGTTTGCGCATGCACTGCTTTTGCAGTTCCCGCGCTTGCATTCAGCATTAACAGCCCCGGCGGCAGAGTTGAACACGTTGTTAATGACCCGCTTGTTAATAACAGAACCTCAAACCAGGTTAACGGTAATTCCGTTTCTCCCGGAAGTAACGTTGTTACATTTACTTACACCGGCGACGGCGACTTCAAGGGCTGGCAGCTTGTTGATAAGAACGGCAATATTATCGAGCTCAGCGAAAATGATCCTTCATACAGAATCGTTAGCAACGACGGCAAAACCCTTACACTTGAAATTCTCGACTGGGATAAGTGGGAATCTCCTGACGGTTACACCGTAAACGCCGTTACTGCAGGCGAAGGCACTTCAGGCGATAAGGACAGCAGCAGCAAATCACCCGGCACAGGTGCAGTTTCCGTTGCTTTCGCGTCGATGGCTGCAGCAGGTGCAGGCGTTGCAATTCTTGGCCTTACTAAGAAAAGAGACGCTGAATAATTATAATACTGATTTTAACTAAAACAAAAAACCTGTTTCCGATTGGCAACAGGTTTTTTTAATGCAACGGCAATTATTTTCTAAGGTGTTATTATGAGCGAAAATAAACACAAGGAACGAAAAGTAAATAAATTTGACTCTGAAAAATTTGACGGAAGCAAAGCCGCTGCAGACGATATTCAGGAGCAGAAGAAAAACAACAAGCGAATTGTTTTTCTTGTTATTGCAATTCTGGTGCTTGTGGCTGCGCTGGCATATATAGGTTTTTATATCTATAATAATTATGCCGCCGAGCAGGAAACCACAACCCTTCCCGTAAGCACAACCGCCGCTCCTACCGAGCCTGCCCTTCCCGCCGCGGAAATTGACTTTGATTCGCTTAAAGAGCAGAACGACGAAATTTACGCCTGGATAAGAATAGCGGACACCGAGGTTGATTATCCGATTGTTCAAAGCACGCAAAGCGATGAATTTTACCTGAAGCACAGCGCGTACGACAAAAGCTGGATTGCAAGCGGCGCAATTTACACCGAAGGCGTAAACAAAACGGATTTTTCAGACCCGATAACCGTAATTTACGGGCATAACGGGTACAAAACCACAATGTTTACCACCCTGCACAAATTTGAGGATGAGGAGTTCTTTAACAGTCATCCGTATTTTAATATTTATATGCCGCAGAGGAAATTAACCTATCAGGTTATTTCGGCATTCAAATACGACGACCGCCACATTATGAATTCCTTTAACTTTTTAAATCCCGAGGAGCTGGCGGGCTTCCAGATGGAAATTCTTTCCCCGTCCTCCCCTGTCAGAAACACAAGGGACAGCCTTGACGTTACAATAGACGAGAACAGCAAAATCGTTGTTCTTTCAACCTGTATTACAAACCAGAAATCAAACAGATACCTTGTTTGCGGAGTGTTAGTAAAAGATGAGAAAACCAATTGACCCGAACTTAAACAATTCGGCTGACGAACTTGTAAGCGCTACCGAAAGCGAAGCGCTTCACATCGTTGACGCCGAAACAAATAAACCGATTGAAAAGCCGAATAACAACGCTGCCGATTTTGAAATTGCGGAAAGCACGGACTCTCCCAACGAGGAGGATTATCACGCACACGAGCACCGTTCGCACTCTTCCTCGGGCAGTTCGCATCACAGCAGCGGCTCGCATCACAGCAGCAGCTCGCATCACAGCAGCAGCTCGCATCACAGCAGCGGCTCACATCGCAGCAGCGGCTCGCACCACAGCAGCAGCTCACATCACAGCAGCGGCTCGCATCACAGTTCTTCACACCATCATCATTCACACAAAAAGAAGCACCGTTTACCGCTTGCAGTAAGAATACTTATTATTATTTTTATTATTCTTTTTGCGCTTGTTGCGGTTGCGGGCGCAACGGTTTACGCACTGCGCCTGAAGGGTAAAAAGGACTTAATTATTGACGTGCCAAACCCCGAATACGAGGAAACTATTGAATATAACGGGCACACCTATATTTATGACAAAAACAAGATTGCCTTTGCTTTTATGGGCGTTGACAGAGAGAGCCTGAAGGTAAACGACACAAACATCGGTAATTCAGGTCAGGCGGACGCGGATATCGTAGGCACGATTGACATTCAGACGGGCGAAGTAAACATCATTACCATTCCCCGTGATACGATGGTAGACATTGACATCTATTCAAAGAACGGCAAGTTTATCGGCACCGAAACCCGCCAGCTCTGCCTTGCATACGCTTACGGCGACGGCGGCGAAATGTCCTGCACAAACGTTACTACGGCAATGAGCAGAATTCTGAAAAACGTTCCGATAGAAAAATACTTTACGCTTGACCTTGCGGGTATTGCCCCGCTTAACGACGCAATAGGCGGCGTAACGGTTGAATCGCTTTACGATTTCCCCGAGGACGGCGTTTACAAGGGACAAACCGTTACAATCAAGGGCGATTTTGCCGAAACCTATGTGCGCAAAAGAAGCACTACGGACATTGAGGCTTCGCTTAACAGAACCCAGCGCCAGACACAGTATATAAAGGCATATACCGAAAAACTGAGAACCGAGGTAATTTCCGATTTCTCGCTTATTTCACAGCTTTACAACACTGCAACAGCTTACAGCCAGACAAATATTTCTCTCAGCGACGTAACATACCTTGCAAGCCTTGTGCTTTCACACGGCATTACAGAGTATAATCAATACACAATTGCTGGCGAAATGAAGCCATCAAGCACAACCTCGGACGAAATATTTGCCGAGTATTATGTTGACGACGATTCACTGATGGAGGCGGTTGTTAACTGCTTCTACAAGCGTATCAAATAATATCTAAACTCCGCAAGCTTTTGCGGAAGAAAGGATTTTTATGGATATTCAGACAAAAAAAGAGCTGCAGATTTTTGCAACTCAAATCAGAATGGGAATTATCGAGGGCACTTACAATGCCAAGGCGGGACACCCCGGCGGCAGTCTTTCCTCGGCAGACGTTTTTGCCTACCTTTACGACAGAGAGCTTCGCGTTGACCCGAAGAATCCGAGAGCTGAGGACCGCGACCGCTTTGTGCTTTCCAAAGGACACTGCGCACCCGGCCTTTACAGTGCGCTTGCTTACAAGGGCTTCTTCCCCGTTGAAGATTTAAAAACCCTGCGTAAAATCGGCTCATACCTTCAGGGACACCCGAATATGAACACCGTACCCGGCGTTGATATGAGCACGGGCTCGCTCGGTCAGGGTATCAGCACCGCCTGCGGTATGGCAAAGGCGGCAAAATACCTCGGCAAGAACGGCATTAACGTTTACACCCTGCTTGGCGACGGCGAGATTGAGGAAGGTCAGGTTTGGGAGGCAATGATGTTTGCCGCTCAGTACAACCTTGACAACCTTTGCGTAATCATCGACTCTAACGGACTGCAGATTGACGGCGCGTGCAAGGACGTTATGAGCGCAGAGCCTATTGACGAAAAGTGCAAGGCGTTCGGCTTTGACTGCATTACGATAAACGGCAACGATTTTGACGAGCTTGAAAAGGCGTTTGACGCTTTCCACAAGAGCGACAAGCCCTTTGCAATAATTATGAAAACGATTAAAGGTCTTGGCGTTTCCTATATGGAAAATCAGGTTGACTGGCACGGCAAGGCGCCTAACACAGAGGAATACGAAATTGCAATGAAAGAGCTTACGGCTAAGCTCGCAGAAATTAAGGAGGCGTAATTATGGCAGAGGTTAAAAACATCGCAACACGCGAAAGCTATGGTAATGCCTTAAAGGAGCTTGCGGCAGAGGGCGCAGACAATCTTGTTGTGCTTGACGCCGACCTTTCAGCCGCAACAAAAACAGGCATTTTTAAAAAGGCATACCCTGACAGGCACATTAACTGCGGTATTGCCGAGGGCAATATGATGAGCGTTGCCGCAGGTATGGCAACAATGGGGCTTGTTCCGTTTGCGTCAAGCTTTGCAATGTTTGCTTCGGGCAGAGCGTTTGAGCAAATCAGAAATTCAATCGGCTACCCACACCTTAACGTTAAAATCGGCGCAACCCACGCAGGTATTTCCGTAGGCGAGGACGGCGCTTCCCATCAGTGCTGCGAGGATTTTGCGCTTATGCGTTCAATTCCCGGTATGGTTGTAATCTGCCCTGCGGACGACGTTGAGGCAAAGCAGGCTGTTAAGGCGGCTTACAGGCACGAAGGTCCCGTTTACCTCCGCTTCGGCAGACTTGCAGTGCCCGTTTTCCACAGCGACGATTATAAATTTGAAATCGGCAAGGGCGAGCTTATCCGTGAGGGTAAGGACGTAACAATTATTGCCAACGGACTTATGGTTGCAGAGGCAATTGAGGCAGGCAAAGCGCTTGCAGAGGAAGGCATTGACGCCGAAATCATCAATATTGCAACAATAAAGCCGCTTGACAAAGAGCTTGTTTGCGCGTCTGCTAAAAAGACGGGCAGGGTTATTACCGTTGAGGAGCATAACATCATCGGCGGACTTGGCGAGGCGGTTTGCGCCGCGCTTGCAGAGGAATGCCCGACACCCGTTAAAAGAATAGGCGTTAACGATGAATTCGGCCACAGCGGCCCCGCAAAAGACCTGCTCAAGCAGTTCGGTCTTTCGGCTGAAAACATTGCAAAAGTAACAAGAGAATTCGTTAAATAAGATTGACAAATTCCCATTTTGCTGTATAATAAAAATAACTTAATAAGTCAGGGGTGCCGCACGGCTGAGATTATACCCTTCTAGGCACGAAATGACAAATCTAAATCGGTTGAGATTTGTCAATTCGTACCTCACTCATTCGGTAATGCGAATGCAGAAGACTATATTTTAAGACTATCCCCCTGCGCTTTTGCAGGGGTGTTTCTTTTGGCTTATTACTGTTAATAATTCGAATAACTAAAAGGAGAACAACTATGGACAACACAAAAAAGACCGGCATCAGTACAACCAGAAGGCTGACGGAAACCGCAATTATGATTGCCGTTGCAACCGTGCTTTCTTACATCACGCCCTATTCATTGCCTATGGGCGGAACCGTAACCCTGTTTTCGCAGGTTCCGATTATCGTTATCGGTTACCGCTACAACTTTAAATGGGGCGCATTTACGGGCATTATTTACGGTCTGTTGCAGATGCTGCTTCAGGGGCTCGGTAATTTCGCGTACGTTAAGGGCTTCGCTTCATATTTAATTCTGATTTTATTTGACTATGTGCTTGCATATATGTCGCTCGGTGTATTTGCGGCAGTGTTCAGAAAGATGAAGTACCACACAATCGGAATTTGCCTCGGCGCAACGCTTGCCTGTGTTGCACGTTTCCTTTGCCACTTTATTTCAGGCGTTACAATCTGGAAGGAATATGCTGAGGGCTGGGATTCCATCTGGGCATACAGCGCCGCATACAACGGCTCATATATGGTTATGGAATGGCTTTCAACCTTGCTTGGCGTTATCGTGCTTTCAATGCTGTTTGATTTCACAAAAGAAAACCTGAGAAAGAAAAAGTACACGGCTGAAGAAATGATTGTTGACGACGGCGAATTCGATATTGAAGAAGCCAAAAAAGCAAAAGAAGAGGACGACAGAGAGAATAACCAGTTTACTTTCTGACAAAACAAACAGGCTGCTTGCGCAAGCGGGCAGCCTGTTTTATTTTTTATATGGACATATTTACATTAATTTGGTATAATTAATATATAATAAATTACTAAGGGGCGATATTTATGCTACATTCATTTACAAGAAATTATAATGATTTATCAACCGACGCAGGCTTCAGTTTGAATTCTTCTGCGACTGCTGCGGCAACGGCTTTAAGAGCACCTTTACGGATTCTACCACATACGGTCAGAAGGCAAAGTCGGAAAGATTCGGCAGAATGGCGTCAAGCATAG
>CADBUK010000047.1 GCA_902797915.1 Oscillospiraceae bacterium | reverse complement strand
TGTTCGGCAGGGCAAGCCAAAGGGCTGCGGAGGCTAAAAAGCACCTTACCCGCCACGAAAAAGATTTGCGCGACGGTACGATTAACGGCAAGAAGCCCAAGAAGCAAAAGGTGCAGCCCGCACCTCAGCCGACTGCCCCTCAGGGCGTTACGCCCGAGGTAGTTGCGGCTATCAGCGCGGCGGTTTATATGCTTGAGGGCGAGGGCGCAGTTGTTAAAAGCATCCGCCCGCTTCGCAAAAACCCCGTTTCAAACCGAAATCCGTGGGCGGCTGCGGCAGTTGCGGAGAATACAAAACCGTTTTCGTTTTAAGGTTATTTAATTATGCGGCAAAATCCTTTAACGGAGGACTATTTTAAATGGAAGTTTTACAAGGCGTTTGGGAGGTTGTAAGCAGCATCTTCACAAACAGCGGTTACTTATATTTCTTTACGGCGGACGGCGGCTGGAAAAATCTTGTTATGATTTTGATTGCCTTCTTCTTCCTGTATCTCGGAATTAAAAAGGGCTACGAACCGCTTTTAATGGTTCCGATTGCCTTTGGTATGCTGCTTGCAAATCTGCCCGGTGCAAACCTTGCGGTGCAGTACCACGATTTGCAGGGCTTTATTGATTTATTAGCGGGGCGGCTTACCGACGCCAACGGCGTTGTGCTTACCCCGGGGCTTATGGATTTTCTTTATTTCGGCGTAAAGGCGGGCATTTATCCGCCGCTGATTTTCCTCGGCATAGGCGCTATGACGGATTTTACGTCCCTTATTGCAAATCCGATTTCGTTTTTACTCGGCGCCGCGGCGCAGCTTGGTATTGCCGTTGCGTATTTCGTTGCAATCTGCCTGCATTATGACCCTGCGCAAGCGGGCTCAATCGCCATCATCGGCGGTGCGGACGGACCTACGGCGATTTTCGTAACCTCAAAATTAGCGCCTGAAATGCTGGGTGCAATCGCGGTTGCGGCGTATTCGTATATGGCGCTCGTGCCCGTTATTCAGCCTCCGATTATGAGGGCGCTGACAACTAAAAAGGAACGCAGTGTTGTTATGCAAACCCTGCGCCCCGTTTCAAAAAGAGAAAAAATTATTTTCCCGATTGCAGTAACGGTTATCGTTGCGCTTCTGCTTCCCGACGCGGGCGTGCTTGTGGGTATGCTTATGCTCGGCAATCTGCTTAAAGAAAGCGGGCAGACGGAGCGTATTGCAAAGGCGGCGCAGAATGAGCTGATGAATATCGTAACAATCCTGCTCGGCTTATCCGTCGGCGCAACAACCTCGGGTCAGTCCTTCCTGAACCTGAAAACAGCGGGCATTATCCTGCTCGGCATTGTTGCGTTTGCCTGCGGCACTGCGGGCGGCGTAATCTTCGGCAAGATTTTGTATCTTGTTACGGGCGGCAAAATCAATCCGCTTATCGGCGCGGCAGGCGTTTCCGCGGTTCCTATGGCGGCGCGCGTTGCGCAAACCGAGGGGCAGAGGGAAAACCCGTCAAACTTCCTGCTTATGCACGCAATGGGTCCGAACGTTTCGGGCGTTATCGGCTCCGCCGTTGCGGCAGGTGTGCTTTTAACATTACTCAAATAATTTCAGGGGCGACCTTTGGTCGCCCGTTTGTTAACTTAAAGGAAAAATTATGGCGTTAAACGAAATGCAGCAAAAGGCTGTTGAAAAAACCGAGGGTCCGCTTTTAATTCTTGCGGGCGCGGGCTCGGGCAAAACCACCGTGCTTGTTAACAGGGTGCAGTACATAATTGAAAACGGGCTGGCGCAGCCGTGGCAGGTGCTTGCAATTACCTTTACAAACAAGGCGGCGGGCGAAATACGCGAAAGGCTGATTAACACAATCGGGCCCGAGGCTAACGATATATGGGCGTTCACGTTCCATTCCTGCTGCGCGCGTATTTTAAGGCGCTTCGGCGACAGGCTCGGCTATTCAAACCATTTTACCATTTATGATACGGACGACCAGAAGCGCGTTATGAAGCACTGCCAGAAGGCGCTCGGAATTACGGATAAAATCCTTAATCACAAGTCAATCCTTGCGGAAATCAGCGCCGCTAAGGACAGCCTTATCAGCGCGGAGGAGTACAAAAAATATTCGCAAAACGATTTCAGAAAGGCGAAAATTGCGGACTGCTACGAGCTTTATCAGAAGGAGCTGCTCAAATCCGACGCAATGGATTTTGACGATATTATTTTCAACACCGTTAAGCTTCTGCAGGAGAATGAGGATATTTTAGAGCTCTATCAGCGTCAGTTTAAATACGTTATGGTGGACGAGTATCAGGACACCTCGCACGCGCAGTACGTGCTTGTTTCACTGCTTGCGGGCGGGTATGAAAACATCTGCGTTGTCGGCGATGACGACCAGAGCATTTACCGCTTCCGCGGCGCTACGATTGAGAATATTTTAAGCTTTGAAAGCCAGTATAAAAACGCAGAGGTTATCAGGCTTGAGCAGAATTACCGCTCAACGCAGAATATTCTTGACGCGGCGAATTCCGTAATCGCAAACAACCGCAACCGCAAGGGCAAAAACCTGTGGACTAACGCGGGCAGCGGCGAAAAAATCATTTTCAACACGCTTGAGGACGAGGCGGCGGAGTCGCAGTTTATTGCAGATGAAATCCTCAAAAACGTTGAAAACGGCAAAAAAATGAGCGACCACGCGGTGCTTTACCGAATGAACGCTCAGTCAAGAAATATAGAAATTACGCTTGCAAAAAGCGGAATTCCGCACAAGGTTATCGGCGGACACCGCTTCTTTGACCGCAAGGAAATCAAGGACATCGTGTCGTATTTTGCGGTTATCAACAACCCTGCGGACAATGTGCGCCTGCAGAGGATTATTAACGTTCCCAAGCGCGCCATAGGCGAAACGATGTTTGCCAACGTGCTTGAAATTTCAACGGGGCTCGGCATTTCCGCCTTCGAGGTTTGCGAGCGTGCGGACGAGTTCCAGAAAACGCAGCGTTCAGCCTCAAAGCTGCAGGCTTTTACTCAAATGATAAAGCATTTTCAGCAGTGTCTTGAGGAGGG
>CADBUK010000046.1 GCA_902797915.1 Oscillospiraceae bacterium | reverse complement strand
GTGATGAGCCAAGCTGAGAACACAACAACAATGATTGCCGAAAACAGCTGACTTACTCTTATAGTTGTTGAGCCGATATAAAGGCTGTCCGTCCTCATACCCTCTACAATCATACGTTCCAAACCGTAGCCGATACCGTAAATCAGGAACACCTCGCCCCTGAATTTGCGGCGCTTTGTAACGATATAATGAAGCACGAAAAACAGCAGAATACACCAGACGCTTTCGTAAAGGAAGGTAGGATGTACCGCTTCGTTCGGGTTTACCTCCATACCTTTTTCGGCAAGAAGCGCCTGAGTTGCCTCCAGCGTATCCCTGATTTTAGTTGACCACATTCTGAAGGTGGCGGTGCTTGTATTAGTACCGAAGGCTTCCTGATTAAAGAAATTGCCCCAGCGGCCTATTCCCTGCCCGATAAGCAGACCCAGCGCGCCCAAATCGAGCAAATTCTGAAAATTGATTTTGCCCACTTTACAGCCGATAACCGCGCCGATTAACGCGCCGATAATGCCGCCGTAAATGGCAATGCCGCCGTTCCAGATTGCGATAATCTCATTTTTATGCTGCGAGTAATACTGCCATTCAAAAGCGACGTAATACAGCCTTGCGCAGACTATGCCGAAAAGAGTGCCCCAAATAAGCACGTCCGTCATACCGTCAAGGCTCATTTTCCATTTATAAGCCATTCTGCCGCCGTAGAGAACGGCAAGGCCGAAGCCGAAGGCAATTATAATTCCGTACCAGTGAATTTCATAACCGCCGACCGTGAAGGCAACTGACGGCACATTGAAGCTGACGCCCAAACCATCAAAAAAGACCTTTGTGAAATCGCCCATTTTTAACCCTCCGAAAGAAAGATGATTATTGAACCCAAATATAATAACACATTAAGCCGCAGATTTCCACCCTAAATATTTGCGTGAATGCAGATAATGCCCGACGGCGTAATGTCAACAATGCCGTAACGCCCGTCCTGCACTGCGCCGGGATTAAAAATGTGAAGCCCGTTTTCATAGTGATAATACGGCGTGTGAGTGTGCCCGAAAAGGACTAAATCTGCGCCGCAATTTTTAGCAGTCTGCTCCAGCATTTCAAGCCCGTGCTTAACGTAAAGCGTATGCCCGTGGCACATCAGCACCTGCGCGTTATCAGCCGAAAAGCGCTCCACAGCGGGCAAATCGCTGCCCCAGTCGCAATTGCCGCAAACGGCTTTGATTTTGAGCTTACTGCCGAAAAACAGCTTTGCGTCCTCCAAATCCCTGCCGTTATTACAGTCGCCGAGGTTTATAAATAAATCCATATTATCAATATGCCGCTCGGCAATATCAAATATTCTGCCCTTTCTGCCGTGGCTGTCAGTTGTAACAATTAATCTCATTCATAACCGCCCCCAACAATTCATAGAATTAATTATAAACCAAAAACATCAAAAAATAAAGGTGTGATTTTTGTGCAGTCAAGCTTTAACGAAAAGGATATGGAAAAGCTGATGAAACGCGCCTCGTCAAAGGGCATTAACGTTAACGAAATGAAAAGCGCCGCAGAGCAGGGCAAGCTTGAGGATTTCATAGGCAAAAGCCTTTCGCCCGAAGCAAGCAAAAAGCTGAAAGCCGTTTTGGCGGACAAAGCCGCAACCGAAAAGCTGCTTGCGACCGACGAGGCAAAAAGCCTGCTGAACGCACTACTGAACAAAGAAAAATAAACAGGTAAGGCTATGGATAACAACTTGGAAAACTTAAATCTTAACGAAATTCTCGGCAGCCTTTCTGCCGCAGATATGGATATGCTGAAAAACGCCGCGGCGTCCATTTTAGGCGGCGAAAAGGAGGAAAAGCCGCAGTCTGCCCCCTCCCTGCCGCAGTCTGCGCAAAACCCGCTCGGAATAAACGCCGACGATTTCAAAATGATGATGAAAGCAAAATCAATATTTGACAAAATGAATTCCGCCTCAAATAAAAACACAGATTTAATACTGGCGTTAAAGCCGCATCTCAGCCCCGAAAATCAGGAGAAGGCAGACTCTGCAATCAGGCTGCTGCGCCTGTTTGAAATTCTGCCTTTATTAAAGGATATGTTTTAATGGAAGCCCCAAGAGCAGGAGATATTGAAGAGGCAAAGATGCGAGTCAGAGAAATGCAGCAAAAAGCAAGCGGCTTTGTTGCAAATTCTC
>CADBUK010000045.1 GCA_902797915.1 Oscillospiraceae bacterium | reverse complement strand
TCATTTTCTTACATGATGAAAACTCAACATACGACCTCAACTTCATCAACGCTGCAACAGAGGCTTGCGATGCACTCGGTGTAAAGGCAATTCTCAAGACTAACATCCCTGAGGGACAGGAGTGCTATGACGCTGCTGCTGACCTTGTTGACCAGGGTTGCTCAATCATCTTCGCTGACTCTTTCGGCCACGAGGATTATATGATTGAAGCTGCTAAGGCTTATCCGGATGTTCAGTTCTGCCACGCTACCGGCACAAAGGCTCACACAGAGGGTCTCTCAAACTATCAGAATGCTGTTGCTTCAATCTATGAGGGCAGATATCTTGCAGCTGTTGCTGCCGGTATGAAGCCCACCGAGATCAAGCAAGCAGGCAATCTCAAGGGCGATGCTCCTAAGATGGGTTATGTTGGTGCGTTCACATATGCTGAGGTTATCAGCGGTTACACCTCATTCTACCTTGGTGCAAAGAGCGTATGCCCCGACGTTACCATGGAAGTAACCTTCACAGGTTCTTGGTATGATGAGACTGCAGAGAAGGAAGCTGCTACAAAGCTTATCGCTGACGGCTGCGACCTTATCAGCCAGCACGCTGACTCAATGGGTGCTCCTACCGCTTGTGAAGCTGCAGGTATCCCTGACGTTTCTTACAACGGCTCAACCGTTGCTGCTTGCCCGAACACCTTCATCGTTTCTTCAAGAATCAACTGGGCTCCTTACTTCAAGTATGCTATCCAGTGCACAATCGATGGCAAGGACATTGAGGATGACTGGACCGGTACTCTTGCAACCGAGTCAGTTCTTCTTACAGAAGTTAACGAAGCTGCTGCTGCAGAAGGCACACAGGCTAAGATTGACGAGGTTAAGGCTGCTCTTGAGGCTGGCGAGGTTAAGGTATTTGATACCACAACCTTCACAGTTGGCGGTGAAACACTCTCTTCTTACCTTGCTGACGTAGATTCTGACGCTGCTTATACCCCTGACACAGAGGTTATCGTTGACGGCGCATTTGCAGAATCAAAGTTCCGTTCAGCTCCATACTTTGATCTCAGAATTGACGGTATCACCCTTCTTGATGAGAACTATGGTTAATAAAACTATTCTTAACATTTAATCTAAAACATAATCCGTGGTCGGAGTTTTTCCGGCCACGGCATTAGTTGTTTTTTAAGCACTTTTATTTTTTGAGATAATGCAATTTATCGGAGGTAAATAATGGGCGAAACACTTGCTTTGGAAATGAAAGGCGTAACCAAGCGCTTTGGCTCTATTGTTGCCAACGAGGATGTTAATCTTCAGGTTCGTAAGGGCGAGATTTTAGCAATCCTCGGCGAAAACGGCAGCGGAAAAACAACACTTATGAATATGGTTTCGGGTATTTACTATCCCGATGAAGGGCAGATTTTTGTTAACGGGGAAGAGGTTGTTATTGCTTCTCCTAAAGACGCTTTTGATTATAAGATCGGAATGATTCACCAGCACTTTAAGCTGGTAGATGTTTTTACCGCTACGGAGAATATTGTTCTCGGCATCAATGACGGTAAAAAATATAACATTAAAGATGCAAAAAAACGAGTTAAGGAAATAACCGACAAATACGGATTTCATATAGATTTAGATAAAAAGATTTATGAGATGTCTGTTTCCGAAAAGCAAACCGTTGAGATTATCAAGGTGCTTTACAGAGGTGCGGATATTCTTATTCTTGACGAGCCTACCGCCGTTCTTACCCCGCAGGAAACCGAAAAGCTGTTCGGCGTTCTGCGCCGTATGCGTGCGGATAATAAGGCAATCATTATTATTACTCACAAGCTTCACGAGGTGCTTGACGTTTCAGACCGTGTAACAATTCTGCGTAAGGGTAAGTTTATTGAAACGGTGCTTACCAAGGACGCTACCGAGCAGTCGCTTACGGAGGGTATGGTAGGCGAAAAGATTTCTCTTAACATTGAGAGAAAAGAGCCTGTAAACCCTGAGCCGAGGCTTGTTGTTAAAAAGCTTAACGTTAAAAACCGCGACGGCTCTAACGCTCTTACAAATATCAGCTTTACCGTAAACAGCGGCGAAATCCTCGGTATTGCAGGCATTTCGGGTTCAGGACAGAAGGAACTGCTTGAATCTATCGCAGGGCTTCAGAAATGTGAAAAGGGCTCAAGTATTCTGTTTACCGATCACGATGAGGTTGAGCAACAGCTTGTAGGCAAAACCCCGAGGGAAATCAGAAAACTCGGCGTTGCTATGTCGTTTGTACCTGAGGACAGATTAGGTATGGGACTTGTCGGCAATATGGATATTACCGACAATATGATGCTTCGCAGCTATAAAAATGGCAAGAGCGAATTCCTTGACAGAAAGCAGCCTAAAAAGCTTGCTGAGAACATTATTGATGAGCTTGAGGTTGTTACGCCGGGCACTAATACTCCTGTACGCAGACTTTCGGGCGGTAATGTTCAAAAGGTACTTGTCGGCAGAGAAATCGCGCTTGAGCCGAGAGTGCTTATGGTTGCTTATCCCGTTAGAGGACTTGACATCAACTCATCATATATGATTTATAACCTGTTAAACAAACAAAAGGAAAATGGAGTTTCAATTATTTTCGTTGGCGAGGATTTGGACGTTCTCATTGAGCTTTGTGACAGAATTATGGTTATCAACTCCGGCGCAATTACCGGTATTGTTGACGGCAAAACGGCAGTTAAAGAGGAACTTGGTCTGCTTATGACTAAAAGCACTGAAAAGGAGGGGGCATAATGGCTAATAATCAGCAAAATCAAAAGAAACACGAACCCCTCTTCCATATCGTTAAGCGCGACGCGCTTCCGAATTATCAGTCCTGGGGAATAAGACTCGGAGCAATTGTTGCCGCCCTGATTTTCGCAGGTATCGTAACAATGCTTTTTACGGGCGAAAACCCGATTAAAGTTTATGCAACAATGATTGAAGGCGCGGTCGGTACTTCAAGAAGAATATGGACTCTGCTTCAGAGCCTTGCAATGCTTCTTTGCGTGTCGCTTGCCGTAACCCCTGCGTTTAAAATGCGATTTTGGAATATCGGCGCAGAGGGTCAGGTTCTTGTAGGCGGTCTTGCAACGGCTGCTTGTATGATTTGCCTCGGCGGCAAGCTTCCAAACTGGCTTTTAATTATCGTTATGATTATTGCAAGTATGGCGGCAGGCGCAATTTGGGCGCTTGTTCCCGCAGTGTTTAAGGCGCACTTTAACACAAATGAAACGCTGTTTACGCTTATGATGAACTACGTTGGAATTCAGCTTGTTTCATATTTCGTTATGTACTGGGAAAACCCGAAGGGCTCGGGTAAAATCGGTATTATTAATCAGTCAACCCATTACGGCTGGCTGCCCGTAATAGGCAAGTACGATTATTTGCTTAACATTATTGTTGTTCTTGCCTTAACGGTGTTTATGTATGTGTATCTCAGATACAGCAAGCACGGCTATGAGCTTACGGTTGTCGGCGAGTCGGAAAACACTGCAAGGTACATCGGTCTAAACGTTAAAAAGGTTATTATGAGAACGATGCTGCTTTCGGGCGCTATTTGCGGTATTGCGGGTCTGCTTCTTGTTGGCTCAACAAACCATACCATTACCACAACAACCGCAGGCGGCAGAGGCTTTACTGCGATTATGGTTTCGTGGCTTGCAAAGTTTAATCCGCTGTATATGATTTTAACCTCGCTATTACTTGTTTTTCTTGAAAAGGGAGCAGAGGAAATCTCTACCGTGTTCAGATTAAACCAAAGCTTTTCCGATATTATTACGGGTATAATCCTGTTCTTCATTATCGGCAGCGAATTCTTTATTAACTATCAAATCAAGTTTCGTAATGCGCATAAGGAGGTAAAGTAATATGGTTTCAGCAACAATTGTAACTTTCCTCCAGCGTGCAGTAATGCAGGGCGTACCGCTTCTTTACGGTTCAACGGGCGAAATTCTGACTGAAAAATCAGGCAATCTTAACCTTGGTATTCCGGGTATTATGTATATCGGCGGTATCAGCGGCGTTATCGGCGCGTTTCTGTATGAGGACAGCCTTGCCGCTAAAGGCGACGCAAATGCGTTTCTCGCTATTTTTATTCCGCTTTTCTGCACAGTGCTCGGCTCGCTTCTTGCGGGGCTTCTGTATTGCTTCCTTACTGTTACTCTTCGCGCAAATCAGAATGTAACGGGTCTTGCGCTCACAACCTTCGGCGTAGGCTTCGGTAACTTCTTCGGCGGCTCGCTCGTTAAGCTTACGGGCAGCGACGTTCCTTCCGTAGCGCTTACAACTACAAGCAACTATTTCAGAACAAAACTACCCTTTGCCGATTCGGCAGGCTGGTTCGGCAAAATATTCCTGTCTTACGGCTTTTTGGCGTATCTTGCAATTATTATTGCAATTGCCTGTGCCTTCTTCCTTAACAGGACGAGAGGAGGTCTCCACCTCAGAGCCGTAGGCGAAAACCCTGCAACTGCTGACGCGGCAGGTATCAACGTAAACCGTTCAAAGTATCTTGCAACATGCATCGGCAGCATTATCGCAGGCCTTGGCGGACTTTACTACGTTATGGACTACGCAAGCGGCGTATGGTCAAACGAAGGCTTCGGCGACCGCGGCTGGCTTGCAATTGCTCTTGTAATTTTTGCAATCTGGAAGCCTAATCTCGGC
>CADBUK010000044.1 GCA_902797915.1 Oscillospiraceae bacterium | reverse complement strand
TGCAGGCTCGTTTGCAGGGCGGCTTTCAAGGTAATCGGGATGATTAGCCATTGAGTCTTCCCAATAATTATTTATACCTACGTTATTCAGCGAATTACCGTTTTCATCACAGGCAAAGTCGCTGAAGCTGCTTGCGGCAGATTCTAATTCGTTTAAAAGCTCCTCAAAATTTACGTCAGCATCGTTAAATATGTGCAGAAGATTGCTGATTAAATCAACGCTGAGTATTGAGCCGATGTCAAATCCGACTTCCTTTTCGTCTTCTGTGCCGGGGTCTTTGTAAAGGGCTGTTGAGCCAAGTCCTGGAACCATAATAACGGGTGTTACTTCTTCTTTTGCAAAGGCAACGGATGCCGAGCAAAATACGATGAGTACGGCAAGAATTACAGCCGTAACTCTTTTAAATATGTGCTTCATAATATTCCTCCATATTAAGAATATATTAATATTTTAGCATAACAGAAATGTATAAACAACGGTTAATTTATCTTTATTGATTATTAACAAAGTTTTGTGTGGTTTATTGTTAAGATTTAATAAAAGAATTTATTACAATTTATTACAATAATTACATAAATTTAATAATAAATATTATTGAATTATTATTTTATATATAGTAGAATAAAGCAAACTGTATTAATATGTTCGTATGTAACTTTAAGGAGCAGCTATGAGTAATTATCAACTGACGGGTAAAGAATCACTCGGAATTGAATTCGGTTCAACAAGAATAAAAGCAGTTCTCATTGATGAAAACTGCAATCCGATTGCTTCAGGCGGTCATACTTGGGAAAACAGGCTTGAAAACGGTGTGTGGACTTATCATATTGAAGATGTCTGGTCCGGACTTCAGGACGCGTATAATAAGCTTAACGCAGAGGTAAAGGATAAGTTCGGAGCTAATATTACCGAGCTTTCTGCAATAGGCTTTTCGGCGATGATGCACGGTTATCTTCCTTTTGACAGCGAAGGCAATCAGCTTGCTGAGTTCCGTACCTGGAGAAATACAATTACTGCCGAAGCTGCTGAAAAACTTACCGCGTTATTTGATTTCAATATTCCGCAGCGCTGGAGTATTGCCCATCTTTATCAGGCTGTTTTAAATAATGAGACTCACGTAAAAGATATTGCGTTTCTCACAACCCTTGCAGGTTACGTTCACTGGCAGTTTAGCGGAGAAAAGGTGCTCGGTATAGGCGAGGCTTCTGGTATGTTTCCGATTGACAGCAATATTAACGATTATAACGGTGATATGCTTTCAAAGTTTAACGCTCTTGATGAGATTAAAACGCTTCCGTGGAATGTTGACGATATACTACCGAAGGTTTTATCTGCAGGCGAATTCGCAGGCAGACTTACCGAAAAGGGCGCCGCTCTACTTGACACAAGCGGAAACCTCAAGGCAGGCGCTCTGATGTGTCCGCCTGAAGGCGACGCAGGAACGGGTATGGTTGCTACAAACGCCGTTTCTCAGAGAACGGGTAATGTTTCTGCAGGCACGTCAATCTTTTCAATGATTGTGCTTGAAAAGCAGCTTTCAAAGGTGTATGAGGAAATTGATATGGTAACCACCCCTACGGGCAAACCCGTTGCGATGGTTCACTGTAATAACTGCTGCACTGACCTTGATTACTGGGTAAACATCTTTGCACAGTTTGCGGAAAAATCGGGCAGCAGCCTCACAAAACCTCAAATTTATGATTTTCTTTATAATGAAGCGCTTAATGGCGACGCTGATTGCGGCGGTGTTGTTTCTTACAATTATTTTTCAGGCGAGCCTGTTTCGCATATTGAAGACGGCAGACCGCTTTTTGCAAGAACTCCGAACTGCAGTTTTAGTCTCTCAAATTTCTTCAGAGCGCAGATTTATTCTACTATGGCTACTCTCAAAATCGGTATGGAAATACTTGAAAATGAGAAGGTTAAGATTGACTGCTTAACAGGGCACGGCGGTTTATTTAAAACCCCGATTGTCGGTCAAAGGCTTATGGCTGCCGCAATGAATTCTCCCGTATCCGTTATGGAAACTGCGGGCGAGGGCGGCGCATGGGGTATTGCCGTGCTTGCAAATTATGCTTTTGACAAATGCGGACTTTCTCTTGAAGATTATCTGAACGAAAAGGTTTTCAGCAAATATAAAAGCACAACTCTTGAGCCGATTGAAGCCGACGTAAAAGGCTTTGAGAATTATATGAAGCTGTACAAAGCAGGGCTTGCCGTAGAAAAGGCTGCCTGTGATAATATTTAAAGGAGTAAGATTTATGGCTATTAAGGATTATGAATTTTGGTTTGTCGTAGGCACACAGTTCCTCTATGGCGAGGAAATTTTTGAAACTATCAACGAACATTCGGAGATTATGTGTTCTGAATGGAGCAGTAAAATGCCCTGCAGAATTGTTGCAAAGCCCTGTGTAAAAACTGCTGACGAAATTCTTGACGTTATGCAGAAAGCTAATGCCGATGATAAATGCGCAGGCGTAATTACCTGGATGCACACTTTCTCTCCCTCAAAGCCATGGATTGCGGGCTTTAACGCACTTCAGAAGCCGTATCTGCACGTAAATACTCAGTTTAACAGAGACATTCCGTGGAATGAAATTGATATGGACTTTATGAACCTTAATCAGTCCGCTCACGGCGACAGAGAACACGGCTATATCGCTGCCCGTATGCGCCTGAAGAGAAAGGTTATCGCAGGTCACTGGCAGGATGAGGAATTCCAGAAAAAGATGGAAATCTGGATTCGTGCCGCAGTCGGCGCTGCAGAGTCAAGAAAAACTCATGTTCTCCGTATTTCCGATAATATGAGAAACGTTGCGGTTACTGACGGCGACAAGATTGAGGCGCAGATTAAACTCGGCTGGCGTGTTGACCACTACGGCGTCGGCGATATTATTAAAGCAGTTGAGGCTGTAACCGAGGATGAAATCGACGCTCAGATGGCAGAGTATGTAAAGCTCTATACTTTTGACACTGATAATATTGATTCCGTACGCTACCAGGCAAGGGAAGAGGTTGCTTTAAAGAAATTCCTCGATAAATACAATTTCAATGCTTTCCACACTAATTTTGAGGATTTACAGCAGCTTCGTCAGCTTCCCGGACTTGCAGCACAGGATTTAATGCGTCAGGGCTACGGCTTTGGTGCAGAGGGCGACTGGAAGGTTGCCGCTATGACCAGAGTTATGAAAGCAATGGCTGAGGGCTTAGAAGGCGGCACCGTGTTTATGGAGGATTATACCTACCACTTTGAGCCAGATAATGAAATGCTGCTCGGCTCACATATGCTTGAGGTTTGTCCGACATGCGCTGCTGAAACTCCTAAAATTCAGGTACATCCGCTTGGTATCGGCGGCAGGGAAGATCCTGCAAGACTTGTCTTCAAGGCGCAGACTGGTAACGCTATCGTTGTTACTCTTGTTGATATGGGCGATAGGCTCAGGATGATTTGTAACGACGTTGAGTGCAAGGAACAGGTTAACGATATGCCGAAGCTTCCCGTTGCGGGCGTGCTTTGGAAGCCGTTGCCCTGTCTTCAGACCTCTGCTGAAGCGTGGATTTATGCAGGCGGCGCACATCACAGCGTACTTTCCTACAGCTTAACCGCTGATAATATGCGTGATTTTGCTGAGATTATGGGCATTGAGTTTATTCATATTAACGCTGATACGGAAATCAACGAGTTCAGAAAAGAACTGTTTTACAATGATGTTGCATATAAGCTTGGTATCTAAGAGGTTTTGATATGTTAGAGGAATTAAAGCAAAAAGTATTTGAAGCAAATTTGCTTTTGGTAAAATATGACCTTGTTGTTTTGACCTGGGGAAATGTTTCCGGTATTGACAGGGAAAAGGGTTTATTTGTAATAAAGCCCTCGGGTGTGCCGTATGATAATATGACAGCCGACGATATGGTTGTTATGGATTTAAACGGTAACAAGGTTGAGGGCAGGCTTAACCCTTCGTCAGATACTCCTACTCATTTAGAGCTTTACAGGCGGTTTGAGGATATAGGCGGTATCGTTCACACCCATTCAAGCTGGGCGTGCTCCTGGGCACAGGCAGGCAGGGACGTACCTGCTTACGGCACAACACACGCGGATTTCGCAAACGGGGCGGTTCCGTGCGCAAGAGGTCTTACCGAGGCTGAGGTTAACGGCGAGTACGAGCTTAATACGGGTAAAGTAATTGTTGAGGAGTTCGCAAAACGCTCAATAAAAAGCGGCGAATGTCCTGCCGTGCTTGTTCATCGTCACGGCCCGTTTACCTGGGGCAAGGATTGCTTCAAAGCTGTTGAAAACGCTTTAATTCTTGAAGAGGTGTGCAAAATGGCACACAGAACAGAAGCAGTTGCTTCCTTTGACGCTGATTCAAGTATCGGAATTGAGCAGTATTTGCTTGATAAGCATTATCAAAGAAAGCATGGCAAAAACGCTTATTACGGTCAGAAATAATTATTTTAGAAATATAAAGGCAGGTTGATTATTATGAAAAGGGTGGTTAGTTTACTTCTTTCTGTGTTAATGCTTCTCAGCATTACAGCAGGACTTGATTTTTCGGTTTATGCCGAGCCTTGCGAGCATGTCAATTTCCATATTGAAAATGCTGTTACCGCAACGGTTGACACTCCGGGTTACAGCGGCGATAAGGTATGCGACGATTGCGGAGTTACCTTTGAAACCGGTGATGTAACTTACGTTAAAGGCTGGGTTTATGAAAACGAAAAATGGTATTACGTTGATGAGGAAACCCACAATAAGCTTACGGGTATGCAGGAAATCAACGGCAAAACCTATTATCTGGACAGCGACGGCGTTATGCAGACAGGTTTTGTTGACGTTGACGTCAACACCTATTATTTTGAAGGAAACGGCGCAAGAGTATCGGGCTGGAAATACATTAATAATAAATGGTATTTCTTTGACGAAAACGGCGTAATGCAGACGGGCTGGCAGTATATTGACGGCAGCTGGTATTATCTTAATGACAGCGGCGTAATGCAGACGGGCTGGCTTTTGCAGAATACTAACAGCTGGTATTATCTTAACAGCAACGGAACAATGGCTACAGGTTGGATTAAACTCGGCGGCAGCTGGTATTATCTTAACAGCAGCGGCAGAATGTTAACCGACTGGCAGAAAATCGGCGGCAGCTGGTATTACTTTGAAAAAAGCGGTAAGATGCAGACGGGCTGGCACAAGTCAGGTAATAACTGGCTGTATCTTAATTCAAACGGCGTTATGGCAAAGGGTTGGAATCTTATCGGCAAAACCTGGTATTATTTCAACAATAGCGGCGTTATGCAGACAGGCTGGTTAAAGTACAAGGGCTGCTGGTATTAT
Source organism: Oscillospiraceae bacterium (assembly GCA_902797915.1). Lineage (GTDB taxonomy): Bacteria > Bacillota > Clostridia > Oscillospirales > Acutalibacteraceae > Eubacterium_R. Next base: position 1,007 of record CADBUK010000044.1, on the reverse strand, counting down.
CTTAAATCAAGTGGTGCAATGGCTACTGACTGGGAAAAGATTAAAGGCGAGTGGTATTTCTTCGGTACTGACGGCGTTATGAAAACGGGCTACGTTAACGTTTACGCTACATACACCTCTAATTACGTTAAAAATGCTAACAGAACAAACAACCTTGCTGTTGCTTCAAAGGCAATAAGCGGTACGATTATTAAACCGGGCGAAACATTTAACTTTAACTCAGTAGTAGGTCCTCGTACTGCTGCAAGGGGATATAAAACCGCAACTGTGTTTACGGGCAGAGAGGGCACTGCTCAGGAGCTTGGCGGCGGTATTTGTCAGGTTGCTTCGACTATGTTTAACACTTGCCTTCTTGCAAATGTTAAGATTAACGAGCGCCACCAGCATTCCCAGAGAGTTTCGTACGTTCCACTCGGCAGAGACGCTGCGATTTCAGGCTCTGCAAAGAACTTTAGATGGACTAATAATACAGGCTATCCGATTAAGATTGAAATGACTGTTTCAGGCGGTCAAATTACCTGCACGTTCTATACGGTTGAGCATGTATCTCCCGATAAGGTTTCCCTTAACGTTTCAAGAAGCGGAAATACATTTACGCTCAGACGTTCGGTTAACGGCTCTGTAAACTATACAACCACAAGCGTTTATTAATAATTAATTCTGATAAAAGAACAGGGACTGCAATGCAGTCCCTGTTTTATATGTTTAATTTAATTATCTTTTTATGTCATCCCAGGCTACGCCGTCAATGTGGAATAATTCATCAAAATCGTACCTGTTATGTTCTTCTTTAGTGTGGTTCGGATACCATACCTGAGCGAAGAACGGGTTTGTTTTAGCGATTGAATCATAATCCCAAGCCTTATGCGGAATGTAGCATTCGGGGCACCAGTGGCCGCCGAGAAGGATAAGGTTGGGGGAAGCCTTGAATTCAGCGCCGCAGTAGCCGCATTTCCAGAGCAGCTTCGTGGACAGATCGCCCTTCACCATTGTGTCGCTCAGGCACT
>CADBUK010000043.1 GCA_902797915.1 Oscillospiraceae bacterium | reverse complement strand
GTTAAAAACACGCTGAAAAGAGTATTCGGGTAACTCGTAAACGGTTTGAAAAATGCTGCCGCCGACATACAAAACCAAACTGTCCCCGCCCGGAAAATCGGGAGAGCCACCGCTTTTAAGAATGACATTGAACGGGCCGCAGGAATCGTAATGCCCGCCCGTAAAAAACAGCTTGAAATAATAGGTTTTGCCCTTTTCCATATAATAAGAAGCTGAGGTGCGGCAACGCTTATCGTCATCATAACCGTTACTTTTACTGCTGCTCAAAAGCTTTTCATTTTCATCGTAAATCTCAACGCCGACGGGACGGATAGCGTCCATAACAGCCGAGTATTCGGCGGAATACTGCGGGGTAAAATCGCACCAGTAATAGTACTTCCAGTTATCGTTGGCAGCATAGGTGTTTGTACCTGTTGAAAGGCTGACGCTTTTAAAAAGCGCGTCGCTTATTTTGCCGTAATTAATAGGGGTGTCAGGTGTGTAATCCTGCGCAAGAACGCTTAGCGAAACGCCCGAAAGAAGCAATATTACGGCAAGAAGCGCCGCAAGTGCGCGCACTGCTTTTTTCACACAAAACACCTCCCCGTGCTTACCTTGAAAAACGCACCTTTAAATCATCCGAAATAAAGGTGCGTAGTTTAATTAATAAATTTACTCCTGCTCGTCGTCAACTTCAAATTCAAGAAGCTCGCCGCAGGCGGGGCATTCCATTTTGCCCTCCATAACGGTTTCCTCATCAACGTCAATATCTGCGCCGCAGGCGGGGCAGGTTAAGCCGTAAACCTCATACTCGCCGTAATCGTCATCAATATCGCCGAGATCGTCAACATAGCTTTCGCCTGCAAGAAAATCCTCAATATCGCCAAGGTCTTCATCAATAGCCTCAACCTGCTCTGCGATATCATCAAGCTCCTCATTAACATCATCAATATCAAGAACGATATTATCAATTACGTCAATGATTGCCTTAAAGATTTTGGTTTCCTTATTATTCTCATCAAGGTCAAGCCCTTCGATAAGACCTTTAAGATAGCCTAAGCTTTCAACAGTGTTCATACTTACGCTCTCTCCATATACTCGCAGGTTCTTGTGTCAATTCTGATCATATCGCCCTCATTAATGAAAAGCGGAACGCGGATTTCAGCGCCTGTTTCAACGGTTGCGGGTTTAAGAGTATTTGTAGCGGTGTTGCCCTTGAAACCGGGGTCGGTCTTAGTAACCTCAAGAGTAACGAAGGTTGGGGGCTCAACGCCGAAAACCTTGCCCTTGTAGGAAAGCACCTTGCAAACGTCGTTTTCCTTAACGAAACGGAAGTTATCGCTTAAATCGGACTCCGCAACGGGAACCATATCAAAGGTTTCCTGGTCCATAAAATAGAAGATGCCGTCATCGCTGTAGGAATAAACCATATCCTTCCTCTCAATGTAAGCGGTGGGATACTTTGAAGACGGGTTATAGCTTTTTTCAACCACTGAACCCGTAATAACATTCTTTGTTTTTGTTCTTACAAAAGCAGCGCCTTTTCCGGGCTTTACGTGCTGGAATTCAATTACCTGAAGAACGTTGCCGTCCTCCTCAAAGGTTACGCCGTTTCTGAAATCACCTGCAGAAATCATATTGTTATACCTCCGTATATAAATTATATATTAGTATAGATTATTTTACAGTATTTCTTCTAATAAATCAATACCCATTTTATAACTATCCTTGCCGAAGCCGCAAATCTGTTTTACGCAAACGTCGGTTATTACGGAGATTTTGCGAAAATCCTCCCTTGCGTGAATATCGCTCATATGCACTTCAACAAAAGGAGTGAATCCCGAAACCGCCTCAATAGCGTCGCGTATAGCGTAGGAATAATGGGTGTAAGCCCCTGCGTTAATAACAACGCCGTCATAATAATCCTTGCTTTCGTGAATGGCGTCAATGATTTCGCCCTCGTGGTTGGACTGGAAAAAGTCTGCCTTAAAGCCCCTTGCCTTTGCGTAGATTTTAAGCTCATCGTTAATCTGCTTCAGGGTTTCCGCGCCGTAAACATCGGTTTTGCGAATGCCCGTCATATTGAGGTTGGGACCGTTTAAAATAAGAATTTTTTTCATAAAAATCATCCTTTAAAAATCAAAAAGGAACGCAGATTTGCGCTCCTCTTTATGTATAATTATTTATACTTTCTTTTACGAGCAGCCTCGCTCTTCTTTTTACGAGCAACAGAAGGCTTTTCATAATGCTCTCTTTTGCGTACCTCCTGGATAATACCGTCACGAGAAGTCTGACGCTTGAAACGGCGGAGTGCGCTGTCAAGAGACTCATTTTCCTTAACTTTTACCTGGCTCACTGTATTCCCTCCCTCCGACCTGAAGATCAGGGGTATTTGATATTTCTTTAATATCTGTGCAAGATTATATACAAATAGAAATGAAATGTCAAGTATTTTATCGAATAATGTAAAAAGAAATTTAAACTTAAAAAAACAGCCCAAATTTTGAAAAAATAATACAAATCAGGTGCGGACGGAGTCCGCCCGAAATTATTCATTTTTCATTATTCATTATTCATTCAAATAAAAGCCGCACGGTTTTTATTTTGTGGTTGAGCCGAAACCGCCGTCACGCACGCCGTCTGCACAATCATCAAGGGTTATGCCGAACTGAAGGAATATTCCCTGCGCAAAGCCGTCGCCCGATTTAAGCGAAACAGCGTGCCCCTCATCGTGCGCGTCGCAGGAAAGCTTAATCATAATATGCCCCTCGTTTGAGGAGTTATAGTAATCTGCGTCAATTATGCCGACGGTGTTATCAAGCTGCACGCGGTGCTTAAAGCCGAGCCCCGAGCGAGGATAAATATTAAGCACCCAGCCATCGCTGATTTTAGCGCGGATACCCGTCGGGATAAGCAGCGATTTCCCCTGCTCCAGTGTAAAATCAACGGGGGCAAAAAAATCGTAGCCCGCAGAACCGACCGTTGCACGCTGCGGCAATTTGATATTATCATAAACCGATTTTACATCGGCAGCGTTCGGAAAATTCTTTTTAAAATCAGCCTCAAACTGTTCAAAGCTGACCTTCTGAAACTCCGCAATTCTTTCCATAACAAAAGCTCCTTTGAGTTAATACACCTATTCTAACACAAAGGAGCCCTTTAGTAAATTAAAATTCAGTTACAATAATTATTCAGCAGCTTTTTCGGGAAGCTCAACGCGTGCCTTGAACAAATCGCCGTCAATTGAAAGCACAAGCCTGCCGTTCTGGGCTGTGCAAAGATTGTCTGCAATTGAAAGCCCAAGCCCGTTGCCCTCATTAGCCCTTGCCTTATCCCCGCGCACAAAGCGTTCCTTCAGCTCATCAGCCGTAATGTTGAGCGGCTGTGCCGAAACATTTTTAATTTCAAAAACACTTTTTCCGTTTTCCTCAAAAACATCGGCATAAACCCTTGTGCCTTTTGCAGAATACTTGCGGGCGTTGGAAAGCAGATTTTCAATAACACGGTAGGTTTTATTCCCGTCCGCAAAGGCGTAAACGGTTTTTCCCTCCCCGTTGAAAATCAGTTCCAGATTATTCTCGGCAAACGCCTGTTGCTGTTCAACGATTGCCTGAGCTGCAAGCTCGTTCAGATTGAGCTCAACGGGATTAATTGTAATAACGCCGCTTGTGATTTTTGAAGCCTCAATCAAATCGTCAATCAGCCTTTTAAGCCTGCCGCTTTTCTCATCAAGCACGGCGATATATTCCTGCGCATTATCATCCTCAATACTGCAGCCTTTAAGCAAATCAACATAGTTAATAATCGACGTGAGCGGGGTTTTTAAATCGTGAGAAACGTTTGTAATAAGCTCCGTGCGCATACGCTCATCCCGCACCGCCTTTTCAACCGCCTGCTGTAGCTCAAGGTTTGTGTATTTCATTGAATCGCAGAGCACTTTAAGGCTGTTAGGCAGCTTATCATAATCCGTTTCAGGCTCGGTTCTTGTATGTGCCGCGGTGATTATTAAATCAAGCTTTTTTACATAATCAAAAACAAAGAAGGCGCAAACGACATTCATTGCAACTAATGCGGCTGTAAAAAGCACCGCAGCCAACTGTAAATCCGCCGCCGCAAAAACAAATGCAAGAAACAGAATAATCAGATTAGCCGCCGCATACGCCGAAATCCATACAATTAAACGGCGCTTGAAATTCTGCGGCTTGTAGCCGAAATATGACAAAGCTCTGCGCAGCAAAACCTTGTTTTTGCCATACAGCCAGCAAAGCGGTTTCCAGATACCGTAATATACGATACCAAACAGCAAAAATTGCTTGTGCAGCTTAACACCGCTTTTGCAAATTCTTATAACCGAAGTTAAGAACTCAAGCAAAAGTAAAGGTATAACGGTTGCAACGGCGCTTATAAGAATACGCAGAAGGTTAAAACCGCTGTCAATCGGCAGATAACTGCTGTAAACGTATTCCAGAAGAAAAAGCAGTCCCGCGCAGGCAAAGCCTTCAAGCAAAACCGTAAGCGCCAGATGTAAATCAATGGGAACATAATCAACAAAAGCCCGCTTAACCAAGCCGTTTTCAAGCCTTGTGCCGCAGATTGCAAGCTGAACGCAGAAGCAGATTGCCGCACCGATAAGGCAAATCAGCCCTATAATAACATCCGCTCTGAAATTAATTGTTGAAATGTATTGCTGATTACCGAATATACTTGCATAGGTTTCCCCGGACTGCGGCTCAATAAATATTATTGCTTTTATGTTTTCATCAGCCCAGCCGCTGTGCTCCGAAACAACGTCGTTAAGACTGTCGGAGCTTTTAACGGGCGCCGTCCGGTCAAGCAGAATATAATAATCCTTCTGCATACCGTAAGCATAATAATCAAAATCGTCTCCCGACGGCTCTATATTTGTTGTTACGGCGCCTATTGAAGAATTTTCAATATAATAATACACCTCGGGCGAGAGCATTTGAAGACCGTACGCCAGCTCGCCGTCCGCGGCAAGATACGGCGTGTAATCCTCAAGTGCAAGCAGCTTATCAACAGCCGTTTCAAGCTTTGCCCTTACCTGCTCCGTGCCGTCTGCAAAGCTTATGGGCTCGTCCAAAATGTTGTTGCTGACACAAATTGCAGGAACGGAGTTATAATTGAAATAATAAACGAAGTCAAAATTATCCTCGCCCGAATAAACCTCCGTAGCAGATTCAACAATATAAATCGTGCCGCCGTCCCGATGAACGTATGAGCCTGACGACTCGTCAAAATAAACCTCATTTTCGTTGTATTCATTACCGTATTCGTCAGTATAATTCTTACCTGAGGAATAATTTGAATTTGACGTCTTCTGCTCCTCAAAATCCCGCAGTTCTGTGGAAATAAACGCCTCACGCTGAGCGGAAATCGCCTCTCTTATTCCGTTTGCATTGCCGTAATAAGACGCCCTTTCGAGCAGATTAACATCCTCGTTAAGCTTATTTTTAAGCGTTGCGGAGGAGGAATTTGCAAGGCTTTGCGAATTGCTCCAAAGCAGGCTGCTGCCATTATAATACTTAAATGCCAGAAATGCGTTTGCCGCGCAGTAAACGCTTGTGCCGAAAAGGATTGCGGCAAGCAGCACCGTAAGCATTCTTTTCCAAAGGCTAATACTTTTCAACTTTGTATCCAAGACCATACACCACCTTTATATATTTGGGCTCTTTGGGATTAATTTCAATCTTTTCACGAAGGTTTCTGATATGCACGGTTACGGTTTTTTCAATTCCGAAGGACGGCTCCTGCCAAACCGCCTCGTAAATCTGCGAGGAGGTCAGCACCGTACCCATATTCTGCATAAGGTATTCCAAAATTTTGTATTCCCTTGCGGTAAGATGAACGGGCTCGCCGTCAACGGTTACCTGCTTTTTACGGGTATCAAGCGCCAGTCCGCCTGTAACAATACGGTCCTTACTGATTTCCATTGAGCCGAGGCTTGAATAACGCCTGATTTGACTTTTTACCCTTGCCATAAGCTCAAGCGGATTGAACGGCTTTGTAACATAGTCGTCCGCACCGAAGGAAAGACCTGTAATTTTATCCGTATCCTCGCTTTTTGCGGATAACAGAATTATCGGGAAATTATGGCTTTCCCTAATTTTCAGCATTGCGGACAGACCGTCCATTTCAGGCATCATAATATCAAGCACAAGGCAGTGAATCTCATTTTGCGAAATTGCCTCAAGCGCCTCCAGCCCGTTTGAAGCGGACAGAACGTTGTAGCCCTCCTGCTGAAGAAAAATTTTTATGGAATTAAGAATTGCCGAATCGTCATCGCAAACCAACACGTTAAACATATTAAAACCTCCGTTATGCCCAAATATATTAAAGCAAATTCAAATCAATATCAGCAAAAGAAAAAATAAAGATTTTTCAAAGAAAGATTTTAAACCAAGTTCGATTTGTTTTCAACAGAATTCGGTTGATTTTTCGAAAGGATTTTAATATAATAACTTAAAGGAAATGTTGGAGGTAAGATTATGTTTAAGGAGATAAATATTAAGGACGTTAAGGAAAACTTTGTTGATTTGCTTGCAAAGCAATGGGGGCTTGTTACCGCGGGTAAGGCTGACGGATTTAACACGATGACGGTTTCCTGGGGCGCAATCGGCGAGCTTTGGGGCAAGGATATGGCAACAATTTACATCCGCCCGCAGAGATACACGGAGGAATTTTTGAACGCAAACGATTACTTTACGCTGAGCTTTTACCCTGCGGACAAAAAGCAGGCGCTCGGAATTTGCGGCACAAAAAGCGGCAGGGATATTGACAAGGTTAAGGAAACGGGGCTGACGCCGTGCTTTGACGAGGCTGCGCCTTATTTTGAGGAGGCAAAGCTTGTTTTGATTTGCCGCAAGCTTGCAAAGGGTAAGTTTAACCCCGAGGAGATTATTGACCCGAATATCATCCCCGATAATTACCCGATTAACGATTTTCATTATATTTATTACGGAGAAATCGAAAAAGTGTTGATTTCCGAATAATAATAGTATATAATAAATATCACAATTTAAGCGGTTGCATTTTTAGCGTAGCGTATGGGCCCTGTGCGACAGGATGCTACGAACCTTGTCAGGCGGGGAACCGAGCAGCAATAAGTGGATTATTCTGTGCGCCGCAGACAAGTCTGTACGTTACGTTAAAGGTGCAACCGTGTTTTATATTATTTTAGACGGAGGTGTGAATATGTATCAGGTTTTATACAGGAAATACAGGCCGAAAGTGTTTGCCGACGTTTACGGGCAGGAGCACGTTACGTCAACCCTGATTAACGAGATTAAGGAAAACCGCATATCCCACGCCTATTTATTTACAGGCTCAAGAGGAACGGGTAAAACTACCTGTGCCAAAATTCTGGCAAAGGCTGTTAACTGCGAAAACAGCGTTGACGGCGAGCCGTGCAACGAATGTGAAATCTGCAAGGGGCTTGACAACGGCACGATTTACGACGTAGTTGAAATTGACGCCGCTTCAAACAACGGCGTTGACAATATACGCGATTTGCGCGAGGAGGCTAACTACACCCCCTCCCGCGGCAGATACCGCGTATATATCATAGACGAGGTTCACATGCTTTCAACAGGCGCGTTTAACGCTCTGCTGAAAACGCTGGAGGAGCCGCCCGCACACGTTATTTTTATTCTTGCAACAACCGAGGTGCATAAGCTGCCCGCAACCATTCTTTCCCGCTGCCAGCGTTTTGATTTCAAGCGTATTCAGCCCGAAACTATGGCGGTGCGCTTAAAGCAGGTTGCAGGATACGAAAATATGGAGCTGACCGACGAGGCGGCAATACTGATTGCAAGAATTGCCGACGGCGGTATGCGCGACGCGCTTTCAATCCTTGACCAGTGCGCAGGCAGGGGCAAAAGGATTGATGAGGCTCTTGTTTCAGAGGTTGCGGGAATTGCAGGCAAGGAGGCGCTTTACGAGCTTTCCGACGCCATCTGCAACAAAAGCAGCGGCGAAGCGCTGGACATTATCAGCAGGCTTCATCAAAACAGCTACGATATGGAACGCCTTTGCGTTGAGATGATTAACCATTTCCGCAATTTCCTGATTGTAAAAACGGTTAATAAAAGCAGGGAGCTTATTATCTGCACCGACGACGAATACAAAACCATTCAGCAGAGCGCGGAGCATTACACCCTGCCGTCAATAATCTATGCGCTGGATTTATTTCAGGATACGCTGACCAAAATCAAGGGCGGCGCGAACGCAAGAATTGAGATGGAAATGAGCTTTATCAAGCTGTGCGAGCCTAAGCTTGACAGCTCTGCAGACGCAATTATGGACAGGCTTGCGGCACTTGAAAGAGCGGTTAAAAACGGCGTGGCGGCTGCCGAGCCGATTAAGGTTAAAACCGTGGTTACGCCTGCCGTGAAGCCAAATCCGACGACAGTTGAGGCTGTACCCGAGCCTGAAATAAAATTTGAACCTCAGCCCGAGGACGACGTTCCGCCGTGGGCGGACGATGAGCCGCAGCCCGAAACGGCTGACGAGCCGACAGCACCGCAGGAGCCGATAATCAGCGAGCCTGCGCCCGAGCCCGAGGTTACACAGCCACCCGTTCAGCAGGAGGTTACGGCTGAGCCCGTGCAATCGCCCGAACAGGCGCCGTTTGCGCAGTGGCCCGATTTTATGGATTTAATTTACAAATCCGACATTGCGCTTTACGGAATACTTAACGGTGCAAAGGCTTACACAAGGGGCGAATTTTTCCTGCTTGAAAGCCCGAACCCGACAATTAAGGAATTCATTAAAATTCCCACTCACTCCAAGGCTATTAAAAGCGCGCTGCTTGAACTGACGGGCACCCGCTATAAGCTTGGGCTTTTCAAGAAAAAGGATGACAGTGCGCCGAAGCGCGACCCGCTTGAGGATTTAATTGCAAAGGCGCAGGGAAATATAAACATAGACATTAAATAAGGAGAAAACAATGAAGGCAAGATTACCTAAAGGAATGGGCGGCGGCCCGCAGAATATGCAGGCTATGCTGAAACAGGCACAGCAGATGCAGACAAATATTGAAAACAAAAAGGCAGAGCTTGAGGAAAAGGAATACGTTGTTTCCTCGGGCGGCGGAATGGTTGAGGTAACCGTTTCGGGCAAAAGAGAAATCAAGGCTATAGGCATTAACCCCGAGGTTGTTGACCCCGAGGATGTTGAAATGCTTGAGGATATGCTGATTGCAGCGCTCAACGAGGCTATGCGTCAGGTTGAAGAGGAAGAGGAAAGAGAGCTTTCCGCAGTAACGGGCGGCTTGAACATTCCGGGTTTATAATATCAATAAGGCAGCTTTCTTTAATGAATAACGAATAAATGAAAGAGGAAATTTATGGCTTATAATTTAGCGCCACTGCAAAATTTAATAGAACAATTTGAGCGTATGCAGGGTGTCGGCCATAAAACCGCGCAGCGTATGGCTTTTTATGTGCTTGGGCTTACAAAAGCGGAGGCGCAGGAATTTGCAAACGCAATTACCGACGCTCACACAAAAATCAAGCAGTGCAAAATCTGCTGTGATTTGGCGGACGACGAGCTTTGCCCGATTTGCAAAAGCGAAACGAGGGATAAAAGCGTTATCTGCGTGGTTGAAGACCCGCGCGACGTTGCCGCAATCGAGCGCACGCACGAATACAACGGCACCTACCACGTTCTGCACGGCGCAATTTCGCCGATGGACAACATAGGACCCGACCAAATCAGGATTAAAGAGCTGATTGCCAGACTTTCCGACGGAGTAGTTGAGGAGGTTATTATGGCAACAAACCCGACGGTTGAGGGCGAGGCAACGGCGATGTATATCAGCCGCCTGCTCAAGCCGATGGGCATTACCGTTTCAAGACTTGCTTACGGCGTACCCGTGGGCGCAGACCTTGAATATGCAGATGAAGTGACTCTTTCAAGAGCATTGGAAGGCAGGTCGCTTATATGAGCAATGAGGATATTCAGGTTATTGCACGCAACAAAAAAGCCTATCACGACTATTTTGTGCTTGAAACCTACGAAGCAGGGATAGAGCTTTTCGGCACGGAAATCAAGTCAATCCGTCAGGGCAGAGTTAACCTTAAAGACTCTTTCTGCAGCGTTGACGACGGCGAAATGTTTGCAATAGGAATGCACATTTCCCCCTACGAACAGGGCAACCGTTTTAACCGAGAGCCTATGCGAAAGAAACGTCTGCTGCTTCACAAGCGGGAAATTATGAAGCTTTTCGGTCAGTCGCAGCAGCTGGGGCTCAGCATTATACCGCTGAACTTATACATTAAAAACGGCAGGGCAAAGCTTGAAATCGGGCTGTGTAAAGGTAAAAAGCTTTACGACAAGCGCGCCGTTCAGGCAAAAAAAGACGCCCAGCGCGACATCGAACGCACATTAAGAGATAAGTATTAAATGCATTTACTAAATCTATTTTTGGTTATATGCTAAAATACCGGCAAAAAAGCAACTTCGCGAAATTTTTGCCATACAAATATTCATAAACAAATTATTACCGCAAAATGTGCTTGCATATTTTGCGGAGAGGAGAAACATACGAAGTGATTACACAGTGATTTGCGCAGCAAATTACTGCCAATCACGGAGTGTGTTTAGACGAGGGGATGAAAGGATTTCGACAGGGTTAGTGAGGCTTGGTCAGCGAGTAGCGGAGTTGCACCGCTTTAAAAGTAACAACTTAAAATTAACTGACAATAATAAAACAGTTCTTCAGGCTGCTTAATCGCGCCTGCGTCTGCCCATAGAGTGCCACGGCTGTGGTGCAGGCGTCGTTTAGTGGCGAACATGAATGAGCGAGCGGCTCGGCGCTCATCAGGTATCAGAGCCTACCGTAACTAAGAGATTGTTTACCGTCGCTTTGTGAGGGGAAGCCTAAAAGATAAACTACACTCGTAGAGCCCTTGTCAAGCTGATTTTGGACGCGGTTTCGATTACCGCCATCTCCACCAAAAAAGGAGCACCCATTTGGGTGCTTTTCCTTTTTTTGGTGGAGATAGATTTCAGGTAATCAAACATCTTTTTCGGGGTCCCCAAAATGCAAAGCATTTGGGGGAAAGGAGATTGTTGCGAAAATCACTTTAAGGTAATGCCCCTGCATT
>CADBUK010000042.1 GCA_902797915.1 Oscillospiraceae bacterium | reverse complement strand
TAATTATATGGGCGTTGACCTTGAAATTCCGTTTACAATCAACCCCGCAAGCCACTGGGTTGAGCAGGAGGACTACTGGTATTATATCGTTGACGATGTTGCCGTCAAAGGCTGGGTAAACGATAACGGTAAGAGCTATTATTTTGATAATAACGGCGTATGCGAAGCCGCTTAAACAAAAAAGGATGTTCCGCACGGAACATCCTTTTTTAATGCAATCGTATAAGTTTTTACTGTTCGTTTTTCTGCTTTCTTGCCTCAACCTCTGCCATTTCTTTGTAAAAGGCGTTTGCTTTAACGTAAACCATAATAATATCGTGAATATGCTCGTAAAGCTCGCCTGAATTATAATTTTCAACAATAATTCTTTCGTCGTCGTCAATGCAGAGCGGGCCTCTTTCGTAATCGTTAAAGGTAGGCATAATTGAGTAGGTGCCGTTGTGCTTAACAATTGAAATCAGCGTTAAATCCGCGGTGGCGTTGATAAAGCCCTTTTTCTTTGTGTATCTCTCAATGGTGGAAACGGGGTTGTCGTCATTATGCTTTTTTGTGTAGCACGCGTCGATAACCTTATCAATAAAATCCTCTACCTGCTCTGCGGAGTAGGGGTGCTTTAACAGCATAACCGTGTCAATATCCGCAATGCCGTACTGCTCGCTTTCGCCGCAGGGTATGCCGATTAAATTCTCATCCGCGTCAACATAAATTGAAATTGTGTAAAACTCTCTTTCCATAGGTAAGCCCTCTTAATCCTTATTTGAGCAATATAATATCATATTTAATTGAAAAGTGCAATCTTTTATGTTAAGATGTTATCGGTGATTATATGAAAAATGTACTTATAACGGGCGGCGCAACGGGTATCGGCGCGGCTTGCGCCCGCCTTTTTGCCGAAAAAGGTTATCAGGTATATATAACCTATAATAATACCGCTCCCGAATTTGACGGCGTTAATGCGGTAAAATGCAATCTTAAAAGCACTGACGAAATAAGCGCGCTGTTTGCGGGCTTTTCCTCGCTTGACGTGCTTGTAAACTGCGCAGGCGTCAGCCTTGTAAAAATGGTTCACGACACTACGCCCGAGGATTATGACAGTCTTATGGCGGTCAATTCCCGCGCGGTGTACTTCTGCGCCAAGGAGGCTTCGCGCCTTATGGTAAAGCAGCACGGCGGCGCAATAGTTAATATCTCGTCAATGTGGGGCGAGGTCGGCGCCTCGTGCGAAACGCTTTATTCAATGAGCAAGGCGGGCGTTATCGGCTTTACCAAAGCGCTTGCAAAGGAGCTTGCGCCGAGCGGGGTTACGGTCAACTGTGTTTCACCGGGAATTATTGATACCCGAATGAACGCCCGGTTCGGCAGGGAAGAGCTCGAGCAGGAGGTGCCGCTCGGAAGGCTCGGCACTGCTGAGGAAGTTGCAAACGCCGTTCTATTCCTTGAGGAGAATAATTATATTACAGGCGTTGATTTATCCGTTTCGGGCGGAATAGTAATTTGATTGTAACAAAAGTATAGTTTTAACATAGTATGTTGTGAAAGAGCTCTTACAGGCGCAAGCTAAAAAATCCAAAACGCTTAAAATGCGTTATATAAGCGAATTTTGGCGTTTTCGCTTTTGCCTTGCGCAACCAAGGCTGCAATCTCAAGACACCAAACTTCATATTAACTAACTGCATTTTAAGTGCTTTGCAGTTTTCATTAATTTGATTTGGTCTTAGATGCGGCAAAAAACGCAGGAATACTTCGCGTATTCCGAGTATTTTTAACAAAATATAAGGGCGAATCAACTAATGAAAACCGATTCGGATTTGTTAGTTTGCGCCTGCTTGAATGGAGGTTGCGTTATGGGTTGCGGTAACAGCTGCGGTTCTTATTGGATTATCCTTCTTGTTATAATCCTTCTCATCGGCGGTTTCAACAACAATAACAACGATTGTGGTTGCAATTCCTGCTGTGGTTAATTGTAAATGTTTTTAAAGGACTGCCTGCAGTAGCGGGCGGTCTTTTTTTGCGCAAAAAATAAAGGTCAAAAAAAGTCAAAAAAGTTCTTGACTTTCTTTGACCTTTGTGCTAATATAGCAATAGAAAGTCAAGGAAAGTCAAAGTCAAAAGTAATAATAATCCGCTTTGACAAAACAAAAAGGCTTTACTGCTAACGGTATAGGAAGTGATTAAGGGTGAATATGTCAGATGTAATAGCGGATATGATTCTTGATATGTTTGACGATAATAACTCAACAATTCAGATAAGGCGAAACGATTTGGCGTCGCGCCTCGGCTGCGTTCCCAGCCAGATAAATTATGTTATAACCTCGCGCTTTACGCCCGAGCAGGGCTACCGCATTGAAAGCCGCAGGGGCGGCGGTGGCTGTATATACATCACAAGGGCAAATTCAAAGGATTCGGCGATTGTGGCGCTCATTAACAGCGTAGGCGAGGAGCTTGACGAACGCACTGCCAGAGCGCAGATTTACAATCTGAATTATCAGGGCTTGATTGATGACAGAAGCGCCAAGCTGCTGATTGCGGCAACGGCAGATTCAAATTTCAAGGGCATTGAAGCAAAGGAAAAAAATTCGGTCCGCGCAAAGCAATTTAAACAAATGCTGCTTGCATATATTGATTAAGGACCGATTATCGAACAAATACTTATTGTGAAAGGATTGATTTACAATGAAATGCACACATTGCAACGAAAGGGAAGCAACAACCCACATCAGAAAAAATATTAACGGAACTAAAACCGAAATGCACCTTTGCAGCGAGTGCGCCGCAGAGCTTGGCGTAATGGACGAGTTCAGGACTGAAAACTTCTTTAACGACAGCTTTTTCGGCAGCCTGCTCGGCGCGGGAATTCCCGCAATGAATTTACTTTCGGGCATTGAAAGGTGCGAAACCTGCGGCTCAACGTTCAACGATATTGTTAAGAGCGGCAAGGTTGGCTGTGCAAACTGCTATTCAAAGTTTGCGGATAAGCTTGAACCCTCAATTGTAAAGCTTCACGGCAAGGCAAACCACATCGGTAAAAACGTCAGCTACACCGAGGTTGAGGACGAGGCTGAGCCTGAGGTTAACACCTCTGCCGACAGCGCAGAGCATTCCGAAAACAGCCTTCATTCTCTTAAAAGGGAATTGAAACAGGCGATTAAGGAACAGCGCTTTGAGGACGCAGCGGTGCTCAGAGATAAAATCAAGGAAATCTCACAGGAGGGTTAAAACAAAATGGCTAACTGGTATAACGGCGGCGGGGCAGACAACGATGTCGTCCTGTTCTCAAAAATAAGGCTTGCAAGAAATCTTGCTGACGTTCCGTTCAAAAGCAAAATCAGCCCCGAGGTAAAAAGGGGCACTGTTAAAAAACTGTTTGCAACCGTCAAGAATTCAGAGCTTGCGGGCGAGTTTAACCTTATTGATTTGAATTCCGCTTCGGATATCAAAGCAATTTCTTATGCGGAAAAGCAGGCAATCAGCCCTGAATTTGCAAGGGAAAAGGGAGCGTTCCTTCTTTCAAACGACGAAAATGCGTCGGTTATGCTCTGCGAGGAGGACCATATTAGAATTACCGCCTTTGCACCGGGGCTTGATTTAAAATCGGCTTATGAAAGGGCAAACCGTATTGATGACGTTTTCATCGGCAATCTGCCGATTGCGTTTGATGAAAGGCTCGGCTTTTTAACTGCCAGCCCCATGAATATCGGCACGGGTATGAAAGCGTCCGTAGGTCTTCATCTGCCCGCAATCAAGGAAAACGGCGGCATCGGCAGACTTGCCTCAATGGTTGGCAAGCTGGGCATTTCCCTCCGCCCGATGTACAAGGAAAACGGCGCGTTTTATGTGTTAACAAACCAGATTTCCCTTGGCATAACTGAAGCCGCGGCAATTGAGAATATGAATTCCGTTGCTGCGCAGATAATCCTTCAGGAGCGCAATCTGAGAGAAACGATGAAAAACAGCGAGCGCTGGGAGGATAGGCTCTATCGCAGTATGGGCACTTTAAAAATGGCGCGAAAGCTCGGCTTTGCGGAATTTATTTCGCTAATATCCGACGTGCGCCTCGGTGTCGCGCTCGGCTTTTTTGAAACCGAGGTTGACACAATCGGCTGGCTTATTCACAATCTTGCGGACGGCACCGTGCTTTCCGATTCTCAAAGCGAGGATTCGCCTGAACTTGCACCGAAGCTGCGCGCAGAGATTGTGAGGGCTAAACTGTAAAATACGATAATTACCAAAGGCGGTGATTGATATGTATAAGTTCAATAACTTCACACAAAAGGCAAATGACGCTTTAAATATGGCAATTAAAGCGGCTGAAAATTACGGCCACAATTATATCGGCTCGGAGCATATTCTTATCGGGCTTCTTAAAGAGGGCAGCGGTCTTGGCGCTCAGCTGCTCGCAGACAAGGGCGCGGATTTTGACGAGATTGATTCTCTTATCCGCGAGCATATCGGAGTGGGCAGCCCCACAAGGCTTTCTCCCGATGAATTTACACCTAATGCAAAGCGCATTATTGAGCTTGGCTTCCAGATTGCAAGAAGTATGCGCAATTCGTTTGTAGGCACGGAGCATCTTGTGCTTGCAATGCTTAAGGATTCCGATTCAAGCGCTGTAAAGCTGCTCAACTCCCTCGGAATTGACGAGGAGCAGGCGTTGCAGGAGCTTATTACGGATTTAAGCAGAGGCGACGTACAGGGCAGGGGCGGCAAGTCGTCCGCAAAGAAGGGTAAAAGCAATACCCCAACCCTTGATGAATTCGGCAAGGATTTAACCGAGGAGGCAAGGGACGGCAAAAGCGACCCCGTTATCGGCAGGGACGCGGAGATTGAAAGGGTAATCCAAATCCTTTCCCGCCGCACGAAAAACAACCCCTGCTTAATCGGTGAGCCGGGCGTAGGTAAAACCGCTATCGCAGAGGGGCTTGCGCTTAAAATAGTTAAGGGCGAGGTGCCCGAGCTTCTTGAGGGCAAAAAGATTGTAGCCCTTGACTTAACCTCAATGGTTGCGGGCACAAAGTACCGCGGAGATTTTGAGGAGCGAATTAAAAAAGCGATGGACGAGGTTAAGGCGGCAAAGAACGTTATCCTGTTCATTGACGAGGTGCATACGATTATGGGCGCGGGCGCCGCAGAGGGCGCCGTTGACGCGGCTAATATCCTGAAACCCTCGCTTGCAAGGGGCGAAATTCAGGTTATCGGCGCAACCACAATTGACGAGTACAGAAAGAATATTGAAAAGGACGCGGCGCTTGAGCGCCGTTTCCAGAGCGTAATGGTGGGCGAGCCCACCGAGGAGGAAACGGTTGAAATCCTCAGGGGACTGCGTGATAAATACGAGGCTCATCATAAGGTTAAAATTACCGACGAGGCAATTGACACCGCGGTTAAAATGAGCTCGCGCTATATTGCAGACCGTTTCCTGCCCGATAAGGCAATTGACCTTATTGACGAGGCGGCGTCCCGCGTTCGCTTAAAGGCGTTTACGGCGCCTCCGAATTTAAAGGAAATGGAGCGCGAAATCAAACGTCTTGAGCAGGAAAAGGACGCAGCGGTTCATTCTCAGGATTATGAAAATGCCGCCAAGCTGCGCGATAAGGTTCAGTCGCTTCAAACCCTGCTTGCAGAGGAAAAGGAAAAGTGGAAGAATTCCTCAACGCGCGAGGTTATGGAAATCAGCACCGAGGATATAGCAAACGTTGTTTCCTCCTGGTCGGGCATTCCCGTAACCCAGCTTACAAAAGAGGAGTCCGAAAAGCTGCTTAATATGGAGCAGATTCTGCACGAAAGGATTGTAGGTCAGGATAAAGCGGTATCGTCAATCGCACGCGCAATCAGGCGCGGCAGGGTTGGCATTAAAAACCCCGCAAGACCTCTCGGCTCGTTCATCTTCCTCGGTCCCACGGGCGTCGGTAAAACAGAACTTTGCAAAGCGCTTGCAGAGGCTATGTTCGGCAATGAGGACGCAATTATCAAGCTTGATATGAGCGAGTATATGGAAAAGCACACGGTTTCAAAGCTTATCGGCTCGCCTCCCGGCTATGTCGGCTATGACGACGGCGGTCAGCTTACCGAAAAAATCCGCCGCAAGCCGTATTCGGTAGTGCTGTTTGACGAGATTGAAAAGGCGCATCCCGACGTTTTCAATATGCTGCTTCAGATTTTGGAGGACGGCGTGCTTACAGACTCGCAGGGACGCAAGGTTTCCTTCAAAAACTCAATAATCATTATGACCTCAAATGTCGGCGCGTCCAAGATTGTTGACGGCAAAAAGGCGCTCGGCTTCGGGGATGATACTGATGAAAACAAGAGCATTGAAGAACTCGTTATGCAGGATTTAAAGCGCACCTTCAAGCCCGAATTCCTTAACAGAGTTGATGAAATCATAGTATTCAATCAGCTTGAAAAGGAGGATATTGAGGAAATCGCACGCCGTATGCTTAAAACTCTTGCAAAGAGATTAAAGGATATGGACATTGAGCTTGATTTCACAGACTCGGCAATTTCCGCAATTGCAGACGCAGGCTTCGATAAGGTCTACGGCGCAAGACCTCTGCGCCGCGCAATTCAGCAAAAGATTGAGGACCCGCTTTCAGAGCTGATTTTGGAAAACAAAATTGAAGCGGGCGGCAAATGCACCGTTGATTATGCCGACGGCGAATTCAAGTTTAATTAATATAAAACTGATAACTAAAAAAAGACGGCTTCGTAAGAAGCCGTCTTTCTTTATGTTTAATTATACTCTTGCTGCGCCGTAGTTTACGGGAACCTTTTTGCTGAATAAACCGTTGTTGTATTCGGGAACCCAGCTTTCGCCGCGTTCGCAGTTGTTCTTAAAGGTTTCCTCGTCTGCCGCAACGTTAACCTCAGTAATGCCTACAAGCTCCTTGCTGTCGTCATCCTTGTAAATAGCTTCCCACATGCAGTGGTGGCCGATTTTTGTAACTGAGGACGGGATGTACATATAATCAAGTCCTCTGAGATGATAGAAGGCGTCAGAGCCGATGCTTTCAAGTCCCTCGGGAAGAGAATTGTAAACGTTTGTAAGCTGGGGCAGCGTGTCGTAGAACGTGCCTGTAATTTTGGTATCGGTCTTGTATGAATAAATGTGCCTCAGAGTTTCAATCTTAAACAAAGCCTGATTGCCGATAACCTTTACACCCTCGGGGATATAAAGCTCGGTAAGGTTTGCATACGCAAATGCAAGCTGACCGATTTCGGTAACGGTTGAAGGCACGATGTATGTTCTGGTCTTGAGGTTATATTCCTCGTAAAACGCCTCGTCATACTTCTCCGTGGTGCCCCAAAGCTCCCACATCTCGCCGCCGTTATCCTCCTCCAGCTCTGAATGGTAAGCTTGGTAGTAGCTGTTGGTTTTGGAATCGCAGGGCTTGCCGTTGTTACCCGGGCATACAAAATCCTCCGGGAATTCCGTCGGCAATGTGCCGGGCGCAATTCCGTTATCGGGGTCGCCGGTATTTACGTCGTACTGCCTGCCGCAAACCTCGCATTCCCAGGTCAGATGAGCATAGCCCTCTTTAATTCTGAGGGTTCTGTCATAATCGGTGGGGTAGAATATGATTTTGGTCATATCCTTTGTGTAAACAACGCCGTCAACGTCGCAGTAGTACGGGTTGTCGTCGTCAATATCAACATACTGAACATTCCAGCAGGAATAGATGGATTTGCCGTCAATCTGCTTAACATCCTTGCCGATGTAAATTCTTTCAATCGCGCCGTCGCAGTTAAATGCGTAGTCGTGCAGGGCGGTAATCGGCTTGCTCGGGTCGCCGTCAACGTAGTCGATTCTGATGTCTCTTACGCTGCCCGGGTTTGTGTAGGATACAAGCTCGTAGGTGCCGTCGTCAAGCTCGGAATACTTGTATTCAGTCGTTTTCAGAGCTCTTACGGAAAAGCCGATACTAAGCGAAATTGCAATAAGCAGAGTTACAACAACAAGTATCTTCAGCTTCCTTGCATTATCGTAGGA
This sequence comes from Oscillospiraceae bacterium, assembly GCA_902797915.1. GTDB lineage: Bacteria > Bacillota > Clostridia > Oscillospirales > Acutalibacteraceae > Eubacterium_R. Next base: position 5,359 of record CADBUK010000042.1, on the reverse strand, counting down.
CGCGCCGATTTTGGGAGCCTGGAGTCCGTCAATATGATATGTCCAAACCTCGTCGTCAGGGATGTCAAGTGTGTATTCGGGTGCCTGCTCGGCAGCCTCTTTAGCCTCTTGTGCAAGGAAATCGTCAGCCTTTTCCTCTACTGCTTCAGGTGCGTTCTTTTTGTTCTTTTTGCTCATGACATCACCTCCACAGCTTCATTTTCGGTAGCTTCGGTTTCTTCAGCCTCTAAGGCTGCGGCAACGTTCTCCTCAGGAGTGCTGTCGTCGCCCTCTTCCATCTGCTTTCTGGTAACTTCTTCGCGGCGGCGAAGAACCTCCATAACGGCATTCTGCTTCTTGTCGTCATAATCCCAGAAGAAGTATGGGATGGACATAAGAAGATAACCTATAATATCCATAATAATCGGTAAAACGATTATACGGCTTCTGGATTCGTCAATAAACAGTACGTCAAAGTTAGAGTTGAATCCGCCTCTTAACATAAGCAGCGGAATAATAAGGCCAACGAAGGTTGTAATCGGGCCGGTAAACCAGCCGAATACTCCGGAGAAGTTTTCAAGCCTCTCGCCCGACAGGTACATCTGGTAGTCGCTGATACGGATATCCATATCGTGCCCAACGGATGTAGGCACGGTTTTGCACATTTCCATAATAAACAGCATTACAATTGAGATGATACCGCACAGCTTCAGGTTGTGGCCGAGGAAAAGATAGCTCAGCACTATAACGGTGTAGCCGATTGCCCTTGAATACTGGTAGAAAATCATTATCTGCTTATACGTGAATTTCTTTATAAAGTAAGGTGTAAAGAAATCCGGCGGCGTTCCCGCAAAGGATACCAGCGCAACTATAAGCGAGTATGCAAGTCCGCTCAGACGGAAGGTGTACAGGTACAGAATTGTTGTAAATGCCAGCATACCGTTGCCGAGCGAGTCAAGCAGACCTACGATTGTAAGCGTCCACTTATACTTGTTGCGCATTACGCCGAACATACCGTCCCAGATACTGATGTTAACCTTCTTTTCAAGCGGTGGCTGCGGAATACGCTCCTTAATCTTGCCTGCAAGAATAACCGTAAGCGTTGAGAATGTGAAGAAAATACCGGGAATAATCCACTTGAATACCGCAATATCAGCCCACTTATCCTTGGTCATACCGATAAATACGGGGATAAGGATTGCTAAAATTGAGTAGAACAGATGTGAAAGCTTGATGGGATATGCTCTAACAAAAATTCTCTCGCGAATGTTTGGCGAGATATTCTGGCAGCACATTTCAAGGTTGTTGCCAAAGCCGAATACGCAGTAAATTGCAAACAGCAGGTTTGCAACCCACACTCTTGTAACCTCGTCGCCGATTGTGTTGTAGAACGGCAGCCAGCCGATAAGGATTACCATAACGTTCATCGGGATATAATCGCAGTAAAGCGAGTACTTATATCGTCCGAATTTAGGAATAAGCTTCTTTCTCCAGAAGATGTTGCGCGCGCCCTTCCAGCCGCTGTTAAGAATAAAGGTGCCCAGGATTTTAATTGACGAGGCAGCCGATATTCCCCTGAAGGAATTGAGCGTTGCAACGATTGTGTTGTTTGGATTAAGGAACGGCGTGAAATCGAAGAATATCATAAATAAGCCGAGTAACGCCGAGCCTACGTATACGAAGTATAGCTTTTTCTCCGTTCGTTTGGGCAAGAAGCCCAGGTTGTCACTAACAATCCACCAAAGGATTGCCCAGAGGTATCCGAGAGGCATATTAATAAGCCCGATTACCGAGTAGGTAATGTACGGAAGCCTGTAATGATACATCATCAGATAGCAGCCTGCGCCGAAAGCTATGTATTCCAGAATTTTGGATGCTGCATAGTTGCTTCCGGAGCCGAAAAGTATGCTCAGGTACTCTTTGTACGGGACATATTTTCCGGGTGCAGGTTTACTCCAGTGAGTCTTAATTTCGGTAAAGAGTTGCTTTACCTTTGATTGTCCTTTACCTGCCATAAATTTTCCCCTTTAAAAATTTATTTTGTGTTTATAAAATCAATATACTCCCTTGTTTTCGCAAGAAATATATCCATTTCCTCATTTGTGCCGACGGTAATGCGAACGTAATTGTCAATCCTCGGCAAATTAAAATACCTAATGAAAACCTTCTGCCCCTTCAGCCATTCAAAATAATCCCTCATTGAATACTTGCCGTGGGTTGCAAAAAGGAAATTTGTCTGCGAATCAAGCACCTCAAAGCCGAGAGCCTCAAGCTCGGTTTTGACTCTTTCACGGGTGGTAATAACCTTGGCAACGGTGGTGTAAAAATACTCCTTATCCTTAATTGCCGCGGTACCAGCCGCCATTGCAATACTGCTTACGGTGTAGCTGTTGTAAGAATTTTTAACAGCCTCAAGTATGCCGATAAGCTCCTTGCTTCCAAGCGCGTAGCCTATTCGCATACCCGCAAGGCTTCTGCTTTTTGAAAAGCTGCCCGTTACAAGCAGATTGTCGTATTTCTTAACAAGCTCGGCGCTTGAATAACCGCCGAAATCAACGTACGCCTCGTCAATTATAACAATGCAGTCGCGGTTGTAATCCATAAGCTTTTCAATGAAAGCCTTGCCCTCGCCTAGCGAGGTCGGCGCGTTCGGGTTGGGTATTACCACTCCGCCGCTTTCCGCCCTGTAATCCTCGGGGTTAATTCTGAAATCGCTGCCCAGAGGAAACGTTTTGAACGGAATTTCAAACAGCCTGCACCACACGGGGTAAAAGCTGTACGTTATATCGGGAAATGCAATCGGTAAATCGCTGTTAAAAAATGCCTGAAACGCAAGCGCAAGCACGTCGTCAGACCCGTTGCCGAGGAAAACGTTTTCCGCCTCAAGCTCATAAAACTCCGCCACGGCGGTTTTAAAATCAGTAGCATTAGCGTCAGGGTAAAATCTTAATTTGCCGCAATTAAAGTCATTGATTGCCTTTTGCACCTGCGGGGAGGGAGGGTAGGGGTTTTCGTTAGCGTTAATTTTAACGATGTTTTGCTCCTTGCTCTGCTCTCCGGGCACGTAGGGGTCAATGTCCCTGACATTTCTTCTCCAAAGCTTTTCCATTATTAATCCTTACAATTTTAGTAATATATCTTATTTTATCATAATAGTCCCTTTTTAGCAACTGTTAATAATTAATAATTGTTTTATAAAATATTTTGTGATATTATATAAACATATTAACTATTTATAACATCAGTTTTGGAGACGCTTATGGAAAATATATTGCTTTACGTTCTTATCGCGCTTGCGGTAATCATTGTTGTTTTGCTTATTGCTCTGCTCGCTAAAAAGCCGAAGGCGGACAATTCCGTTGCACTGCTTGACCAGAAATTAGACATTACCTCTCAGCAGAATGCTCAGGCGCTGCAAACCATTTCGCAGCAGATGAATACCCTTACGGAGAAGAATTACCAGCAAATGCTGAAAATTAACGAATCTCTTAACGAAAACTCGGAGCGCCAGACCAAAAAGGTTAACGACGCCATTACGCTTATGCAGGAAAGCAATGAGAAAAAGCTTGACGAAATGCGCAAAACCGTTGACGAAAAGCTGACGGAAACGCTTAATCAGCGGCTTAACGCTTCGTTCAAAACCGTTTCGGAGCAGCTGCAGAATGTTTATAAAAGCCTCGGCGAAATGAAGGAGCTTTCTGCGGGCGTAACGGATAACGTAAAGGGCTTAAACCGCGTGCTTACAAACGTTAAGGCAAGGGGAACCTGGGCGGAGGTACAGCTCGGCAACCTGCTTGACGAAACCATTCCGGGTATGTACGACGTTAATGTGAAAACAAATCCAAAGTATAACGGTCAGGTTGAATTTGCCGTGCGTATTCCTAATCAGGAGGATGACGGCGTTACATATCTTCCGCTTGATTCCAAGTTTCCGATGGAGGATTATATCCGCCTTTCCGCCGCTGCGGAAGAAGGTAATCTTGAGGAGCTTGAAAGGGCAAAAAAAGCGCTTGAACAGCGCGTTTTAACCGAGGCACGCACCGTGCGCCAGTATATCAGCACCCCCGAAACCACTCCGTTTGCAATTCTTTATCTTGCAACAGAGGGGCTTTATGCCGAAATTGCTTCAAGCAAAAGCGGTATTGCGGAAAGGCTGCAGGCCGAGGGCGTAATGATTGCGGGCCCGAGCACGATTATCGCGCTTCTTAATTCGCTTGCAATGGGATTCAGAACAATGGCAATAAATAAAAAAGCTAATGAGGTTTGGAAGGTTCTCGGCGCTGCTAAAGCGCAGTACGATAAATTCGGCGAGCTGCTTGCAAAGGCTCGCAAAAAGGTTGACGAGGCGGGCAAGGTGCTTGACGAGGCGGACCACCGCAACGCAATCATTCAGAAAAATCTGCGCACCGTTGAAACCCTTGACAGCGCTGACGCAACCGATATTTTAGGTCTTGAAGAATGAAACTGAAAAATGTTGATAAGGGCAATGCTTTTGACTGGGGGCTGACCTCGGCTGAATATGCCCGTTTCAGAGATATTTATCCGCCCGTTTTATATGAAAAGCTGCGCGGCTTCGGCGTTGCGGCGGACGGTACCTCGTGGCTTGACATTGGCACGGGTACGGGCATTTTGCCGCAGAATTTGTATAACGAAAACGCCCGCATTTTCGGCGCGGATATATCCGAAAAGCAGATTGAATTTGCGCAAAAAACAGCTGCGGAAAACGGCTGGAATATAGAGTATATTGCCGCTCCCGCGGAGCATACGGGCTTGCCTGATAACGCGTTTGATTTTATTACCGCGGCTCAGTGCTTTTGGTATTTTGACAGGGAAATTATGCGCTCGGAAATCCGCCGTATGCTAAAGCCTGAGGGCGTGTTTGTCAAGGTTTATCTTGATTTCGTTTATGATGATGAAATCACGGCAAAAAGCCTTGCGCTTGTTAAGCGGTTTAATCCCGAATGGGAACCGGCTCAAAGCTATCGGGATATGTTTGACGATTTGTTTGCAGGCAGGCAGACGGAAATCCTTGACTGCGAAATTCCGTTTACCCGCGAAAACTGGCACGGCAGAATGTGCGCCTGCCGCGGCACTCTGGCTTCGATGAATGGGGAAGCCTTTGAAAAATGGAGCGCCGCCCATAAGCAAATGCTTTCCGAATTCCCGAAGGAATTCACGGTTAAGCATAGGCTTTATATTACGTATTTTAAACTTGATTAATGAATTGCGGCACAAACTGCGCTACTCTTGGAGGTCGTTTCAAATCCCTTCCGCAAAAAGAAAAACACCCTTGCGGGTGTTTTTCTTTTTGGTCTGCCCGAAGGGACTCGAACCCCCAATCTCCAGAATCGGAATCTGATGCATTAGCCATTGTGCTACG
>CADBUK010000041.1 GCA_902797915.1 Oscillospiraceae bacterium | reverse complement strand
GAACTGCTTTGATTTGCTTTTTACCATCTGTATTCCAAGCGATGCCAGATGCTCGTCATCATCGTAGTTTTGCCCCATCTTCATAGCAAACGGATTGAAGGTCGCCGCATTATCACGGAAATGGAGAGCTATCAGGCCGTTATTTTCAATACATAGCGAAAACATAATATATTCATCGCCTTTTTTGTTAAAGGCGTTTTCAATTATAGCCTGGCAGACTTCCTCTATGCACATAATAACGGTGTAGCTTTGCTTCATATCCATATCGTTTGCTTCGCAAAACTCCTCCGTTTTGCCCAGCAAATCAGATAATTCAGACGAATTAACGTCAAGCAAATATGTAAACACCTTGTTTGAGGGCGGGTGCTTTTTAATATAAAAAGACGTGTTTGGCGCCCAGATAATAAACGTCAGCACTTCCGCTCCCAAAAATGAAAGCCAGAACCAGTCAGGTGCAAAGCGTGAAAGAATCAATGCAAACGCAAGGAAAGAAATGCAGGTTCTTGACTGATTTATGATAAAAACGATTTTTTCCCTTTTCGTTGCCTGAAAGCATGCACTCCAAATAATATTAAAGCCTGCGGGCACAATTGATAAGCAAAATAAGCGCACGGCAAATGCACCTGATTCAATCGCGCCTTCCTTCAAGCCGAACAAGCTGCAAACCGACGGCGCAAAAATTGTAAATGCAAATGTAATCGCACAGCCGCAAGCCGTGCCGATAATTATTCCTAAATGCATAATGCGTTTAATTGCGTCTCTGTTATGCTCTGCAAAAAAGGTGCCGCACAGCGGTTGAACGGTATCTCCAAGCGCCATATATATCGCCAGCGCAACATAAGAAACGTTTTGCACCACATTCAGCTCTGCAAGCGCGCTTGAACCGCCTATGCGCATTAGGGTATTGTTAACAACAATAAGCGCAATAAATTCGCCGATGTATCCCAACGATGACGACATACCCGTCTTCAGTGCTGAAAAGATTAGCTTAAAATCAGGCTTAACGGGCTTGAAACGGAGTATTGCCCACTTGCGCGTGAAGTGAAACATAAAGATACAAACGCCGACCGCTTTGCCCAGAACCGTGGCATAGATTGCGCCTTTTACATCAAGCTTGAAGCCCATAATGAATACTGCGCTGGCAACTACGTCGGTTAAAAATCCGATTGTATAGCCTGCGCTTGCAAGCTTTTCGTCGTCATCACTTCTGACGCAGTAGTAAAGCAGGAAATATAAGAAAGTAAAAGGGGTGCCTATGAACATAATCTGAAGGTATTCCCTTGTGTAATTCCAAAGTGCGCCGCGCTCGGAGCCTGCCCCTAAAAAGCGAAGAATGTACGGCATTGTCAGCAAACCTACTACACCTACTAATATGCTTACAACCAGAGCAACAATCAGCATTTGCGAAAAAATTTCAACGCCTTTTTTCGCTTTGCCCTTGCCGAGAGCCTGAGTGTATTTTACGGAGGCTCCCACGGCAATTCCTACGTCAAGAACGTTATAAACCATATAGACGGGCGCCACGAGCGACATCGTTGCAAGGCCGACTTTTCCTAATCTTATACCGACGAATAACGCGTCTGCAATATCGCCGAGTGCCCACCCTATAGCCGAAAAAAGCGTAGGCAAAAAAAACCGACGGAACATACTGTCGGTAAAAGTATGGCTTTGTAAAACTGCTGATGAAGTATCAATCATTAATTATAACTGCCTTTCCAGATGCGAACAAGTTCTTTTGGCTGACGCGAAAGCTTGTTTATCCGCAGCCCCTCTATACCTAAATCCTCTTCGCAATCTATTGTCTTAACTTCCGCAGGCAAATTAGCGCATAAAGTCCATCTGACAAAGTAATCGCACCCTTTGTTTAATACCTTGCAAAAGCATAAATCAAATATTTCGGGCGTAATGAACGAGCCCGCGATGTATGCAGCGTCTTCTCCGTCTGCCCTGAACAGTAATCCCCATAAGGAAAGCTGCGAAAAATTCTCAAGCGCACACTGAGCAGCCGTAATGTCGGCTAATCCGTTATCGCTGTTTTTTTCAGCCCATTTACTGTTTATTGTCAATGCTCTTTCAATATTTGCTTCAGTCAGCGCCTCCGTTGACCATTCTTTAGCCATGGAGCGCCCCGAGTTAATATTGTGCCTGAGATTTTTGAAAGTCTTTCCTTTCAATTCAACCTGACTTTTTCTGTCATACAAATAGATAAACTCGTCACGAAATTCCTCAAACGCAAACCTGTTCGGGTATTCGTTTTCAAGAAAGCATTTGTCCTCGTCGGTAAGGGAATAAAAGTCGGGCTCATTATATGCAAGAAGGGAATCAATAAGCTGCTTTTTATCGCTGTCTGCACCGCAGGGAAACAGGTATGCGTTTTTGCCCGCGGTACCGCTCTTTATTATGAAAGCGTTATTGTAAAAGCATATTTCATATTGTTCGGATTCTTTCCACGCAAATAAAGAGGCAAAGGTATAAACATACAGCGTGTTGCCGTATGCTTTGCGTATTGCTTCAATTCGCTCTTTTTGCGATAATGAAACAGGCGTAAAAACAAGCGGCTGAGCCGCATTGTTGTCATTATTCATTATAGCTCATCCTCCTCGGCGTTGGCGAATTCCTTTAACGGCGTCGTTATATATGGCCTTTCATAACTTCGGTGTGCCGTATAATGTTTTATAACAATATTACTGATAATTATAGCACAAACTAAAACGGATGTCATTATTTTTTTATGTGTAATTAAGAAATATTATAGTAACTATAAAAGTTTCTGCATATTGTTGAATATTAATTGAATACTCAAGCAGAATATGATAAAATAACAGAAATAAAATCGGAGGAAAAATATGGAATACTTAAAAATGTTTCAGGTTGCAACGCTGCAATCGCTTGCGCTCGGATACACAAAGTCAGTTATAACGGTAGGGGAGCTTTTAAAACACGGCAATATCGGGCTCGGCACCTTTGAGGGCGTTGACGGCGAAATGATTGTGCTTGACGGGAATTGCTATCAGGCAAAGTCGGACGGCGCTGTTTTTGAAACTCCCGATGAAAAGGGCGTTCCGTTTTGCGCGGTATCCTTTTTACAGGACGAACCTCCTGTTGAAATTAAAGGCGTTGAGGATATTGCGTCGCTTAAAAGGTTTCTTGACGTTTATATTGACGAGCGTTTTGAGCTTAACAGTATGCATATCGTAAGAATTGACGGGCTTTTCAGCGAGGTTATGGCGCGTTCGGAAACGGGTAAGGATTCCCGCCACGTTGATTTGAAAAGTCTGCTTGAAAACAATCAGCAGGATTTTGATTTTCACGATATTGAGGGCACGCTTGTATGCGTTTATTTCCCCGATTATATGGACGGAATTAACGCTGCGGGCTGGCATTTCCATTTCGTTTCAAAGGACAGAAAGCACGGCGGCCACGTCTTTGACGTAAGCTTTGAAAAGGCAAATGCTGTAATCAATAAAATATGCGCCATTGAAATCAAGCTTCCCGAAGAGCCCGAATTTGACACATACGCGCTCAAAGAGGCTTCCAACAGCGATATAAAAAAGGTTGAGCAAGGTAAATAAAATTATTCGAGAATTGTTCAGTAAAAAGAAATTTTTTCCTCAATTATTTCCGTGACGAAAAAACTAATCTCATCCCGATTTTGTCAGGATGAGATTTTTTTTACATCAGGCTCAATACCTTCTTTGAATTTTGGGTAAAAGCATTTGCGCGAAATCCGATATATTAAACCGTTAACGCAGCACTGCGCCGAGCGCACCTCCGAGTGCAACAAATATAAAACTCATAATTTCCTCCGCAAATTTTGATTTGTCTTATACCTCTTTTTCGGTTCTGATACAGTGTCCTTCCTGTATCGCAGCAAAGGTTGCAACGGCACAAACGGCGGGCGCGCTGTATTTCAGCTCAATGAACGACAGCGTTAACGGCAACAGAAATAGTAAAACTCCCGTAACCTTGTTCATAACGGTATGCAGGGCAACAAACCTTTTCTGACAGATAAAACCCGAAATGATGTTAATCGCCTTTATTACTGCAATCACG
>CADBUK010000040.1 GCA_902797915.1 Oscillospiraceae bacterium | reverse complement strand
CGATACGGACAGCGACGGCGAGGTGCTGATTTACCAAAACACCGCCGCCACAAAAAACAACCCCAACGCAGTGCTTTCGTTTGTTGAAGGCACAACCAACAGCCTTACCGCAAACGGAAATTCCGCCAAGGGCAGCGGCACAATTCACAGCCAGTGCAAGCTGTCAGTCAAGGGGCACGGTACGGTTAACATTAATTCCAAAAACAAAAACGGAATTCAGGCAGAGCGCAGCGTCGCAATTCAGAACTGCACTATGAACATCACTTCTCAGGCGGCAAAGGGTATCCGCGTAAAAGGCACCCTTGACATTGAGGAAAACGCAACGATTACAATTAATTCTGTAGGCGACGCAATCCGCTGCAACACCTTTATTATGGATACGGACGAAAAGGACTCAAACGGCAGCAAGGATAAGTCAACTGGCTCAACCGTTACGCTCCGTCCCGCTTCGGGCGACGCCTCACCCACCACGGGCGACGGCGTTGACGCGGACGACGCGGTTATAATCCGCGCGGGTACTCTTGATATTTACGTTGACTCGGTTAAGGCAAAGTGGGGCGTTAAGGTTCGCCGTGTTAACAACGAGGAATTTATTCAGAATATAAACAGCGGCAGCTTCGGCAGTGTTGACGAGGTTAAGGCGGACACCTCAAACGAGTTCTATACAGACGTTGTTCTTAACGAAAAGGAATACCGCGCGCTTGAGGCGGTTGCCTCCGTTTCTCCGTCCTCGGCGGATTATCAGGGCATTCGTACCTCCGCGGGCAACGCGGACACCTTCAGAATTACGGGCGGCACGGTTAAAGTAGAGGTTCTTATGGGTAAGAATTCCAAGGTGCTTACCTCAACAAACACACAGCCGTCTGTTAACGCCGTTGCGCTTTCAAGGCAAAGGTCAATCAGCATCGGCAGTTATCTTTCATCCGATTTGGCAATGGCGCTGTTGTATTCGGGCAGCGACCTTTCAACCTCCTCCTGCAGCGTTACCTTCGGTAAGGCGGGCAAGGTTAAGGCAGTAACGGTTGACGCTAATTTTGACGGCGGCGTGGCTTACGTTACGGATAATTAATAAGTTGGTGATTTATATGAAAACAAAAAGGCTTTTAAGCTTAATGCTTGCATTTACCGTGCTTGCAACGGCGTTTGTTTTTGCGCCCGTGTCTGCGGCTTCGGCAACAAGGGACGCGGATTTGGCAACCGTTGATTTTTGGGTCGGCGGTCAGGAAACCTCCGCCGCGGAGGAGCTCGGCACGGTGCGTGCGCATTTCCTTGAGGGGCAGAGCACCTCTTATACGGGCGGCAACGCGGTTGTTTCTGACCCGACGAGCGAGGTTTATCTTTTCCTGCCGTCAAATGCCGACACTACGCAGTTAAAGGTTTACTTTAACGAGTCAAGTGCAACCCTGACCTACCCTACGGAAAGCGGCACGGCGGGAAGCGTAACCCTTGCAAACGGGGATACTACGGACGCCTTTGACTACGGCTGCAACAGCGGGCAGAGCTTTACTTTGGAGCTGGGCAGCAAAACCTACACGCTTTTGGTTTATAAAAGCGCTAATATCGGCACGGTTTATTTTACCACCGTCAGCGGTAATACGGATAATATAGATTACAGCAACTCAAACAGCGACCACACCGTTTCCGAAGCGGGCACAATCCGCGTTATTGACGAAAACGGCAAGGTTGATTATAGCGGCATAATGGAAAAAATTCAGGGCCGCGGCAACGGCACCTGGAGCAACAGCTCAAAGCTGCCGTATAACATTAAGCTTGCAACCTCGTCCTCACTGCTCGGTATGGGCAAGGCAAAAAAATGGGTTTTGCTTGCGAATTCGGGCGACGGCACTTTGGTTGACAATCAGCTTACTTATGATTTTGCAAAGTATATCGGCGTGCAGTATCAGGTTGTCTGCAAGCCCGTTGATGTTTATGCAAACGGCAAGTATTTCGGCAGCTATCAGCTTGCGGAAAAGGTTGAGATAAAATCAGACCGCGTTGCGATTAATGACTCCTATGAGGCGCTGGAGCTTGCAAACGGTACTACAACCGAAAACGGCACGCTTAACCCCGCGGATTTTGAAACGATGGAGTCAAACGACATAATCACAACCCGAATTATAGATGTTAATAACAGCAACGTTACTCTTTCAAGCAGTTATTCAATAACAACGGCAAGTTCTTATGCTCATACCGTCGGTTCACGAAAATATACTTTGTTTACGGATAATCCCGATGCGGAAAACAATAATCTGACAGACCCCGCGGATTTAACGGGCGGCTATCTCTATGAGCTTGAAATCAGCCAGCGCTGGCCCGACGGTTTAGGCTTCTGCGCGTATAACCGTCAGGGCTGGACGGTTAAGAGCCACGATTACGCAAGCCGCCATCAGATTGATTACAGCTTTAATCTGCTTTACGCAATGGGCTCCTCCGTCTACAACGGCGGCACGGTCCCGAGCAAATCTACAACAACAAACTGCTCAGACCTTTCAAATCTCAGCGTTGCGCTTTACGGTGCAAAGTCGGTTACAAACCCCGCGCCGTCAACCTTTAAAAGCGATAACGCCTCTTATTACAGGCAGGATTACACGGGCTATAAATGGAGCGATATTTTAGACGCGGATTCCGCTGTTAAGTATTACTGGACTCAGGAGTACTTTAAGAATATGGATTCCTCCACATCTTCCACATATTTCTGGAAGGACAGCGACAGCGTTGACACCAAGGTTCACGCGGGTCCCGTGTGGGATATGGATAACGCAATCTGCTACACCAACGAAAGCGCTTCGCGCTGGGGCTACAGCTACGGCTCGCCTGAGGGCTGGTACACAAAGAACACACGCATTTACCGCTGGCGAGCGGGGGACAAAACCCTCACTTACAGCACGGACAGTCAGGCTCCGCTCAGCTTTTACGGCGCGCTTGCCACAAACTGCTCGGATTTCTGGGAAATGGCTAAGGAGGACTGGTATAAAACAATCCGCCCCGCAACCCAAATCCTGCTCGGCAACGCTACGGACTCCACGGGTACGCTTAAAAGTGTGCGCGAATATGTTGAAACCGTTGCCGCTTCGGGCAAAATGAATAACGTCCGCTACGGCGTTAACAGCGGCAATTACGACGTTGAAAGCATAATCAGCGGCATTGAGGGCTGGTTTACAAGAAGAAATACATTTATTGACGGAGAATTAGACACGCTTGACATCAGCGCCGCTTCGGTTGAGGCAATCCCCGCTTACAGCTATACGGGCAGCGAAATTAAGCCGCTTGTAAACGCAACCTACAGCAACAGCGTACTCGGCACTCTTGAGCTTTCGGAGGGCGTTGATTACACCCTTACTTATGAAAATAATATTAACCCGTCAGCCTCGGCAAGCGTAACGCTTGTAGGTGCGGGCAGGTATGCGGGCTCAAGCAAAACCGTTAATTTCACAATTACAACAACCGATATTTCACAGGGCAGCCTGTCAATTTTTGACGGCGCTTATATCGGCGACGAGGTTACACCCACCCTGCTTGATTCAAACGGCGTGCAGATAACAAACGGCGTTAATTACACCTGGTATCTGGACGGCGTACAGGTCGGCACGGGCAGCAGCTACACCGTTTCACAAGGGGACGGCGGCAAGGTCTTAACCGCGGTTGCAACGGGTAACGGCACTTATGCAACGGGCACGATTACAAGTAACGCCTGCCCGATAACCGCAACGGTTCGCCCGAGCGGCACGGTTAAAAACATCGCCACCTTCTCGTATAAATACGGCGACGACGGGCTCTCCCTCCAGGGCGGCAAAAACAAGGGCTACGACGCCACCGCGGGCGTGCAGAAGGATACGGCAAAGCTTTACGCAAGCGTTGACGGCACGGACCGCAGTAAGATTGAGTGGAGCGGCTCGGACAGCTTTACCCGCACGGACGGCACCTCGGGTCAGCAGCCCGTAATGAGCGCTTCCTCCTCAAATCCGTGGCAGGAATTCCCGTATTTTGATATTGCCTTTTCCGCCGACGGCTATTCGGATATTTCCTTCGCCTGCGACATCGGCGCAACGGCAAAGGGCGCCGCGGATTATCTGTTCCTTTACAGCGTTGACGGCGGCGAAAGCTTTAACACAATTTATGACGCAGAGAATGACGACGACCTTTGTTTCTATCTTGAAACCACGGATAAAAAGGTTATGAAAACCGCGTTTGATTTAACCCTGCCCGCTTCGTGCGACGGCGCCGAAAGCGTTATCGTAAGAATTCAGGTTGCGGACGAATACACGGTGGACGGCTCTGCTTACCTGTTTACAAGAACGAACACAAGCGGTAAAATCGCAATCAATAATATTGAGATTAACGGCACGCGCGCCAACGACGTTACGGGGCTTGAGGCTCCCGAAATCAGAGCGGCTTCAGCCGTTCTTTATAACGACGACGTTGTTGAGCTTGTCGATAACAATGCGGGCGTTGACGTTTATTACACAATTACCGACGCAAACGGCAACGAAAGCGGGGTTTACACCTATGACGGCGCGTTTGCTCCGTTCAGCCTTGTAAGCTCGGCAACGGCAACCGTAACCGCGTGGAGCGAGCTTGACATTTACAAGAGCGCAGAGGTTACCCAAACCTTTACTTACGCGGGCGACGCACTTGCGCGCTTTAATTACAACACCTACAGCGAGGACGTTATTGCGGGCGCGGTTTCCGCAAGCGGCGGCGTTTTCGGCAAATCCGCAAAGATGAGCGCAAAGGCTATGAACACCGCGCAGTACGTTCCTCTGTATAATTCCAACAACAAGGCGTTTGCAATTTCGCCTGACGACGGCGTTAAGTGGGATACCGTAACGGGCTTCTATTTTGAGGTGCAGACCGCGGGTTACGAAGGCATAACCTTCTCCTGCGACGCTTACACCACAAATCAGGGTCCGAAGAGCGCAACCCTGCAGTACAGCACGGACGGCAGCAGCTGGAGCACCGTTTCGGGCTGCAGCAATCTGGAGCTTCCCGCAAACGGCACGCTTGAAAATTATCTCAACGCCGTTTCAATCAGCGCTTCGGGTGCGCAAAAGCTTTATTTCCGCCTTGTTACAATGCAGGATTTAACGCTTGCGGGCGAGGGACTGCACAACAACGCCTCAAAGGGCAATCTTTATATTAATAACGTTATTATAGGCGGAACGCCCACGGGCGATTTAAGAATGCCTTATACGAATAAAACCACAAATTATTTCGGCAGCACGGGCACAATCAAGTATTACAGCCCCGACAATGCTCCAATGCAGTTCAGCGTTGTAACCGAAAGCGGCAAACAGCTTGCGGCGGGCAGTTACTCCGAAACGGGAATTCAGATTGCTTCGCTCAGCGGCTTCAGCCCGTATTACACGGGCGCGTACATCGTTTCCGTTTTCGCGGGCGATGATGACGAGCAGAGCGCGGCAAATGTCCGCAGGTATTATTATAAGGGCGACACCGTGGCGGAATTTGACTACGGCTCAACCAAGTTTGCAAACAATATTGCGGCGGATTCGCTTTCAATCAGCGCAACGGCGGGCACGGGCACTCTCGCGATGTACCCCGACGGCGCAACTGCGGCAACGCTTGCTTACGCCTCGTCCTACGGAGTAAAGGTTAGCGCCTCGGCGGACAACAGCTGGGCTTATTCGGGCTCGCTTGATAACCCGAGCGGCAAGGGCTACTGGCTGATTTCAACCTCAACCCTCGGCTACACGGGTATTACGCTCAGTCTTGATATGGCAACCTCAAACAAAGCCCCGCGCGACTGGGGCGTTGCCTACAGCCTTGACGGCGTTAATTACACCTACGTTTCCGCTTCAAATTCAAGGGGAATTGAAGCAACAAAGCCGATTGAGGTTTATTCAAACCTTACCCTTCCCGCAGCGGTTGATAATCAGGAAAACGTTTATATCAAGCTGTTTATCAACGGCGGCGAAAACCTTGCGGGCTATGAGCTTGACGACACTATTAACTCAACGGGCAAGGGCAACGCGGGCATAAACGGCGTAGAGCTTTGCGGCGTTGCAATTCAAACCGTTTTTGACGTTTCGGTTAAAACCACCGTGCTTGAAACCGCGGCGGCGCAGTCAGGCACGCTCGGGCTTGCGGGTGTTGACGTTTTGCTTAACGGCGAGCCTGCGGGCACAACCGATGAAAACGGCAGCCTTGCGCTTCAGCTTGAGGCGGGCACCTATACGCTTACGTTTGCAACGGCAACCTTCGGCAGAACGGTAAGCTTAACCGTAAGTGAGGACGCCGTGCTTAACGTGCCGCTTGTTGCGGTTGATTTAAACGGCGACGGCTTCGTTAATATGCGCGATTATTCGCTGATTAATTCCGAAATCCCGTCTGAAAATCAGGCACTTTATAAATCGGCGTTTACCGAATTTTTAAACGTTTCACAAACGAGTTTCACATACGCATAAGAAAAAGGACACCTTACGGGGTGTCCTTTTTCAATGAAATCGCTGCGCGGTTGCGGTTTAGTATCTTCTTTCGCCTCTCGGGCCGATATATTCGGCGCTGCCGAAGGCGAGGATGTAAACGGGTATAATCGGAATAAAAATCATAAAAATACCGAAAAGCGTGCTTTTGCCGAACGCCTTTGCCATTCTGATGTTAACCAGAAAATAATAGATGACGTTCACAATCGGAATGATGTAAAGTATGCATTTCAGCCCGTTGCCGTCCGCAATTTTGCACAGCTTGTAGGCATTGATAATCGGAATAAATGCCCATAATCCGAATTCGCCCGCCTTGCTGAAAACGCGCCACAGAGCGATAATGGAAAGAATGTAAATGATTAGCGCAACGATGCCCGACTGGCCGTTCAGCATATCTTCAACGAAGTACATATAATCCTGCATAGTTGTCTCCTTTATATGTTTTTTACGGGCT
>CADBUK010000039.1 GCA_902797915.1 Oscillospiraceae bacterium | reverse complement strand
TGCGGATTATTACCACAACCGCCGCGATACTGCTGATTTGCTGCAGCCGAAAACAATTGAGGCGGGCTTTAAAACCGTTATCGCAACCATTCTTAACTTTGACGCTCACGGCGTAAAATAAATAAAAAGGGCAGGTTTTTCCTGCCCTTAAATTTTTATTATTATCAGCAAATCATTCCGCCGCTGACCCAGTCGAGTACGGATTCGTATTCCTCTTTATACTGGTCAAGCCTGTCCTGATTTGAATCAACAAACGCAAGCAGCTCGTCGGAATCCTCAAAGTCGAACGTAAAGTCCTGCTCAAAGTCGTAGGTTACGGTAAACATATAGTCAAATAAATCGTTGGCGGAATAATCCTCAAGCATTTTGTCCGCAACAAGCTCGGATATATATTCAAGCGCGTTAATAACCGTTGCCTCAAAATCTCCCGTGCAGTCTATTTCCTCATGCGCTTCACAGTATGCAAGAATTTCGTCGTCGGAAATGCCTACGTCGGCAAGCGCGTTAACTATATCCTCGTATCCCGTTTCGTTAACCTCATCGTAAATTCTGTATTCAAATTCGCCAAGCAGGTTCTGAATTGCAACCGCTTTAAAAACGCAGTCAACCTCCTTGCCTGCCTCGTCAGTGATAACAAAGCCGTCCTCCTTAAACTGCTCCCAAACAAGAGAATAGAAAACGTAAAACTTCGGCTTTTCGCTGAAAATGCTTTCGTAAATATAATCGTCTATACCCATAAATATTCTCCCCTAAAATGCAATGGATTTATTATAGTATAATACATAATATTAATATTTTCAATATTGCATTGAAAATCAGAATGTTATATAATATATGTTAATCAATTTTAAGGCGGTGGCTTTATGTCGATAAAAATTAACAGCGCGGAAACCGAAGTTTTGTGCCTGCAGGAAGGCGCAATGCTTCATTCGCTCAAAAAGAACGGCGTTGAATATCTCTGGCAGGGCAATCCCGAATTCTGGGGCGGTCAGGCTCCCGTGTGCTTCCCGATTGTCGGCGTGCTCAAGGAGGGAAAGGCGCTTGCTTTCGGCAAGGTAACGGAAATGAAGCGCCACGGCGTTGCAAGAATTAATCCTTTTGAGGTTAAGGAGCAGGGCGCAAATTTCGTAACTTTTGTTCAGAATTCGGACGGGGAAACCAAAAAGGCCTTTCCGTTTGATTATCGGCTTGAAATTAAATATACGGTTGTCGGCAGTACGGTTACTACCGAATACACTGTCTTTAATACGGGCGCTGAAAAACTGCCCTTTGTTATCGGCGGTCATCCCGCGTTTAACTGCCCGCTTTCAGAAGGCGAGTGCTTTGAGGATTACAAGGTTAAGTTTGATAAGGTAATGACCCATAAGTGCCTGCGCCCTGACGTTGTAACGGGCTTGGTTGACACCTCAAAGCGTCACGCAGTGCTTGAAAATACCGACGAAATCGCTATGAAGCACGAGCTTTTTGTTGACGACGCAATGGTGTTTGACGGTATTGAGGCTAAGTCCGCAACCCTTATCGGTAAAAGCGGCAGGGGAGTGCGCGTAGATTTTCAGGATTTTGAAAATCTGCTTGTTTGGAGCAGCGCTAACGGCGGCGATTTTGTTGCGCTTGAGCCGTGGACGGGCATTTCAACCTGCCTTGACGAAAGCGAGATTTTTGAAGATAAAAGGGGTATGACCGTTCTTGAACCAAACGAGCAGGCTTCGTTTAAGTTTAAGATTACTTTAATATAGTGGTGAATTATATGAATTACGGAATAATAAGGGTTGCTGCGGCTTCTCTGAAATTAAAGGTCGCAAACCCGAGTTATAACAAAGAGGAAATTAAAAAAGTGATTGATAATGCCGTGGCGGAGGGCGTGCGCGTTCTTGTAACTCCCGAGCTTTCAGTCACGGGCTACACCTGCGCGGATTTGTTCTTCACAAGCGCGCTGCAGCAGGCTTCCGACGAAGCGCTGCTTGAAATTGCGGCTTATACCGAAGGCAAAAATATATGCGTTATTGTCGGCGTTCCGATTGTATGCAACAGCAAGCTGTATAACTGCGCTGTGGTTATTGTTGACGGCGCTGTAGTTTCAATTATTCCAAAGCAGAATATCGCAAACTATAACGAGTTTTATGAAAAACGCTGGTTCGCCTCGGGCAGCGGGATAAATGCACCTTTGTTTGAAAAATATGATTGCTCAATCTTCGGAAATCAGCTTATCAATCTGGGCGGCGGTGCAGTGCTCGGAGTTGAGCTTTGCGAGGATTTGTGGGTAACGGAGCCGCCGTCAAACAAGCTTGCGCTTGAGGGTGCAAATATAATCGTTAATCTTTCCGCAAGCGATGAATACGTCGCCAAGGCGGAGTACCGCAGAAGCCTTGTTGCAAATCAGTCTGCGCGTTGTATTGCCGCTTACGTTTATGCGGGTGCGTCCGTTTACGAAAGCACCACGGATTTGGTGTTCAGCGGCGCAACGATTATTGCGGAAAACGGCGCGATTATAGCAGAGGGCAAGCGCTTTCAGCGTGAAAACGTGCTCACTGTTGCAGACGTTGACGTTGAAAAGCTCAACACCCTGCGCAGAAAAAATATGAGCTTCGGTAATTCGTCCGATGAAGGCTTTTTCCTGCTTGATGCAGAGCTTGAAAACGATGATAACGATTTGAAATACCGCTGTGTTGACCCGCATCCCTTCGTGCCTGCGGATGATGAAAAGCGCCGCGAGCGCTGCGAGGAAATCTTTTCAATTCAGGCGGCGGGGCTTGCAAAAAGGCTTGAGCACGTCGGCTCAAAGGGCTGCGTAATCGGCATAAGCGGCGGGCTTGATTCAACGCTTGCACTGCTTGTTTCCGTTGAAGCAATGAAGCTTCTCGGCAAGCCGATGAGCGATATTATCGGTATCACTATGCCGGGCTTCGGCACTACGGACAGAACCTATAACAACGCCCTTGATTTGATGAAATCCCTCGGCGTAACCGTTAAGGAAATCAGCATAAAGGACGCTTGCGTTCAGCATTTTAAGGATATTGAGCATAATCCCGACGTTAAGGACATAACCTATGAAAATACGCAGGCGAGAGAGCGTACGCAAATCCTGTTTGACATTGCTAATAAAACAGGTTGCCTGCTTGTCGGCACGGGCGATTTAAGCGAGATGGCAATGGGCTGGTGCACCTATAACGGCGACCATATGAGTATGTACGGCGTTAACGCCTCCGTACCCAAAACCCTTGTGCGTTATCTTGTAAAATACGTTGCCGAAATCAGCGACGAAAAAACAAGGGCAATACTGCTTGACGTGCTTGACACTCCCGTTTCTCCCGAGCTTCTTCCGCCCGATGAAAACGGCGAAATTGCGCAGAAAACGGAGGATAATATCGGTCCTTATGAGCTTCACGATTTCTTCCTTTATCACTTTATCCGCTTCGGCTACGATAAGGAAAAATTGTCCGTTCTTGCGCAGAAAGCCTTTGACGGCGCGTATGATAAAGCCACAGTTGAAAAGTGGTTAACCGTATTTATAAGGCGCTTTTTTATCAGCCAGTTTAAGCGCTCCTGCGTGCCCGACGGCCCCAAGGTCGGCTCGGTTTCCCTTTCTCCGAGGGGGGACTGGAGAATGCCCAGCGACGCATCATTTGACGATTTTATTTAGGAGATAGTTATGGACGAAAATAGAGATTTGGAACAGCTTGAAGCTGATGAGAATAAGCAGGTGGAGCCTGAAAAAACTAACGATAAAAAGAAAACCGCAGTAACGGCTGCAATCTGCGTGGCGGTAATTGCGGTTGCGGTAATTGTTGCTGTTTTTGTAATCAAAAGCGGCGGCGGCAATAACCCCACCGAGAATAACAGCGAAAGCGCCTCGCAGGAGGTTTCTTACGAAGCGGTAACGGATGAAAGCGGCGAGGCTGTAACGGATACCGAGGGTAACACCGTAACTCAGGCAGTGCCCGTAAATCAAGGCGGCTCGGGCGGCAATAGCGGCGGTAATAACGGCGGCGGCTCGGGTAATGAGGTTACAACCGCACAGCCTGTTACGGATATAAATCACAAGGAAACCACTACCTCTAAAAAGGCGGAAAAGCGTAAACTGCAGATTTATGTTGTTGCACCGCTTGAAAACGGCGCTGCCGATACGGCAATCGTTTACGTCAACGGCGAGGAGGACTGCAGGTTTAACATCGCGCTTGACGGCAAGGAGTATTTTGTTGAAACCGCAGAAAAATATAAGGGCGACGCCGAGGTTAAGGTTGAGCTTGAAAAATACGGTACTTTTTGGACTCTTACCATAGGCGAACTGTACGACACGGAAACCTTTGTTTTGCCGCTTAACCACGTTGAAGACGGCTATGCTGAAATAGACTGATAACGGCAATTAATACAGGGCAGGTAATACCTGCTCTGTTTTTTTGTTCAAAATATATCAAAAACGCCCTCTAAAAGCATAAAAAATTTTCTTATAATATAAAAAAGTTTGTTGAATTATAATTTTTATTATGTTAAAATAGTTGCGGATTATATAAAGGGTGTAGTGCGCCCGAATCCGTTTTTGATGTAAATTATGAACAAGTAAGTTCTAACAGGAGGTATTTTTTCTATGTTACAGAGAAAAAAGAAAACTATGGATGGTAATAACGCTGCCGCTCACGTGTCCTATGCGTTCACTGAAGTTGCCGCTATTTACCCAATCACACCCTCTTCCGTAATGGCAGAGGTAACCGATGTTCTTTCTTCAAATGACACTAAGAACATTTTCGGCCAGAATGTAAGAGTTCAGGAAATGGAATCAGAGGGCGGCGCAGCAGGTGCTGTTCACGGTTCACTTTCAGCAGGCGCGTTAACAACCACATATACGGCTTCACAGGGTCTTCTCCTTATGATTCCGAATATGTACAAGATTGCAGGTGAGCTTCTTGCATCTGTTATCCATGTTTCCGCTCGCTGCGTATCAACTCACGCTCTTAACATTTTCGGCGACCATTCAGACGTATATGCTTGCCGTCAGACCGGTTATGCAATGCTTTGCTCAAACAATCCGCAGGAGGTTATGGACCTCGGTGCCGTTGCTCATCTTGCAACTCTTAAGTCATCAGTTCCTTTCCTTCATTTCTTTGACGGTTTCCGCACCTCTCACGAAATCCAGAAGATTGAGGTTTGGGATTATAACGACCTCAAGGATATGGTAGATTTTGAGGATGTTAAGCGTTTCCGCGCTCACGCTCTTAATCCTGAGCATCCTACTCTTCGCGGTTCCGCTGAAAACTCAGACCTTTTCTTCCAGCACAGAGAGGCTTGCAACAAGTACTATAACGATTCTGTTGAAACAACCGTTATGTATATGAATATGATTAACGAGAAAATCGGAACAGATTACAAGCCGTTCAATTATTACGGCGCTGCTGATGCAGAGCATGTAATTATCGCAATGGGTTCTGTTTGCGACACCATCGCCGAAACAGTTGATTACCTCAACGCTAAGGGCGAAAAGGTTGGTCTCGTTAAGGTTCATCTTTACAGACCGTTCTCACCGAAGTATCTTCTTGACGTTATTCCTTCAACCGTTAAGAAGTTCTCCGTTCTTGACAGAACTAAGGAGCCCGGCTCAATCGGCGAACCTCTTTATCTTGATGTTGTTGCAGCGTTCAAGGGTTCTCAGTTTGAAACCACTCCTATCTACCACGGCCGTTACGGTCTCGGCTCTAAGGACACTATTCCTGCTCATATTCTTGCAATATACAACAATATGAAGGCAGACGCTCCTAAGCAGACCTTCACAATCGGTATTACCGATGACGTTACTAACCTTTCTCTTGAGGCTGGCGAAAGCGTTGACACTACTCCTGCAGGCACAACAAGCTGTAAGTTCTGGGGTCTCGGCTCAGACGGCACTGTTGGTGCTAATAAGGACTCAATCAAGATTATCGGCGATAATACGGATATGTTCGCACAGGGCTATTTCTTCTATGACTCAAAGAAGTCAGGCGGTATCACCGTTTCTCATCTCCGCTTCGGCTCAAGCCCGATTACCTCAACATATCTTATCAATAAGGCAAACTTCGTTGCCTGCCACTGCCCGTCATATGTAACCAAGTATGATATGGTTCAGGACCTTGTTCCCGGCGGCACCTTCCTTCTTAACTGCATCTGGACTCCTGAGGAGCTTGATAAAGAGCTTCCCGCAGCTATGAAGAGATATATTGCAAACAACGACATTAATTTCTACATCATTAACGGTATTAAGATTGCAGAGGAAGTTGGCCTTCGCGGCAGAGCTTCAACAATTCTTCAGTCCGCATTCTTTACTATTTCGGGCATCCTTCCCGTTGATCAGGCTATCGAGCTTATGAAGGCTAAGGCAACTGCTAAGTTCTCAAAGAAGGGCGACGCTATCGTTGCTGCTAACCATCAGGGTATTGACCGCGGCTCCAAGGAGCTTATTAAGGTTGACGTTCCTGAAAGCTGGAAGACCGCTGCTGACGAGGAAGAGGAACTCGTTATCAACACTGACCGTGAGGATATGAAGGTATTCGTTAAGAATATCCTTGAACCTGTTTCACACCAGAAGGGCGACACCGTTCCCGTTTCCAAGTTCGTTGATATGGCTGACGGCGTATTCCCGCAGGGTTCTGCTGCGTTTGAAAAGCGCGGTATCGCTGTTGACGTTCCCGAATGGGATCCCACAAAGTGCGCTCAGTGTAACCGCTGCTCAATGGTTTGCCCGCACGCAGTTATCCGCCCCGTTGCTTTAACGGCTGACGAGCTTGCTGCTGCACCCGCAAACACAAAGGCAGTTGACCTTAAAGTTCCTAAGGATACAGGCCTTAAATATGCTCTCATCGTTTCAACCCTTGACTGCACAGGCTGTTCCTCATGCGCAAACGTTTGCCCGACTAAGTCACTTACAATGAAGCCTATCGCTTCTCAGATGGATGAGCAGCCGGTTTATGACGCTCTTTGTGACATCGAACCCAAGGCTGCAGTTGCTTCCGACGCAACAGTTATTTCAACACAGTATCTCAAGCCTTACCTTGAGTTCTCAGGCGCTTGCGCAGGCTGCGGCGAAACTCCTTACGCTAAGCTTGTTACTCAGCTTTACGGCGACAAGATGTATGTAGCAAACGCAACAGGTTGTTCTTCAATCTGGGGTGGTTCTGCTCCTTCAACTCCTTATACGGTAGATAAGAAGGGCAACGGTCCTGCTTGGTCTAACTCACTGTTTGAGGATAACGCAGAGTTCGGTCTCGGTATGTTCCTTGCTCAGGCTCAGATTCGTTCAAGACTTGCTGAGGACGCTATGAAGCTTCAGAATTCCGCAGTTGCAGATGAGGTTAAGGCTTACCTTGACACCTTCTCATCAACCCGCGGTAATGACGCTCCTGCAAAGGCTCTCATCAAAGCGCTTGAAACCGTAACCCTTGAGGGTGAGGAAAAGGCTGCTGCTGAGGACTTCCTGAAGGATAAGGATTATGCTGCTAAGAAGAGCCAGTGGATTTTCGGCGGCGACGGCTGGGCTTATGATATCGGCTTCGGCGGTCTTGACCACGTTCTTGCTCAGAATCAGGACGTAAACGTTCTTGTATTCGATACTGAGGTTTACTCAAACACAGGCGGTCAGGCTTCAAAGTCTACTCCTACAGGCGCAGTTGCTCAGTTTGCTGCTTCAGGTAAGATTACCAAGAAGAAGGACCTTGCAAGAATTGCTATGTCTTACGGCTATGTATATGTTGCTCAGGTTGCTATGGGCGCTGATTACAACCAGTGCTTAAAGGCATTCAAAGAGGCTGAGGCTTATGACGGTCCGTCAATCATCATCGCTTATGCTCCTTGTATCAACCACGGTATCAAGATGCCGTTCAATCAGGCAGAGCAGAAGAAGGCTGTAATGGCTGGCTACTGGAATCTGTTCAGATACAATCCTGCTCTTATCGAAGAGGGCAAGAATCCGTTCTCACTTGATTCCAAGGCTCCGACAGGCGATTATATTGAGTTCATCAACGGCGAAACCCGTTACTCATCACTCAAGAGAAGCTTCCCGGATAAAGCTGAAAAGCTCTTTGCAATTGCTGCTGATAACGCAGTTAAGAAGTACAACGAGCTGCTTCGTACCGTTGATTACTACGCTCCTAAGAACGACTAATCATCGGCAAAAATCTAAAAATATATCAGAGGCGTTGAAGGACGCCTCTGATTTTTTATATAATAAACGCCACCTGCAAAAGCGGGTGGCGTTTGTTTATTAATATGTTTATTAATCTGTAAGCATTTCAAAGCCTTTGTAGTATTTGAATATTGCTTTGCCGAGTATTTTATCCTTTGCAACGTAGTGGTTCTGCCAGCTTCTTGAGTCGTGCGAATGGTTGCGGTTGTCGCCCATACAGAAATAGCAGTCCTCGCGGATAACGTAGTTTCCTTCGCCGTCAAGCTCGCAGTATTTGTCAATAAAGCTCTGTGCCCCTACCGCAATACCGTCTGAATTATATGCAAAGCCGTCAATAACCGTAATAATCTCGCCCTTTGCGGGAACGTAAAACGGTCCGTAATTGCCTGTCGGCGTTTCCTCGGGATTAATAAAGCTTGTTTCGGTTTCGGCAGTGCTGCCGTTTTTGTCCGTTACATAAGCAACTCCGTTTTTGACCTCAACGGTTTCGCCGGGAAGTCCGATAACGCGCTTAACAAAAATCTGTTCCTCATTATCAGGGTAGTAGAAAAGTATAATGTCATACCTTTCGGGGCTTTTTGTTTTATAAGAAAGCCTGCTTGCAATCAGTCTGTCCTTTTCATTAATGGTTGCAATCATTGAGCCCGTGGGAACAACGGCGTTTGCAAATACAAAGGTTTTCAGCAGCATTGCTACAATTACCGCCGCAACTATCGGAACAAAAAAGTCAAAGGTTTCCTTTGCCTTGCTCGGCTTTTTCTCCTGCTTTTCCTCCGCTTTACTTTCTGTTTTTGCTTCGGGCTCCGCGCCGTCCCTGTCAATGCTTTCAATCAGCTTTGTCGCGCTCTCCTCCGAAATCTCGGTGTTAAAATATTCAGCTCCGCAGTGAGGGCAGGAAATCCAGTCGTCCTTCTCAACCGCGCCTTCAAATCCGCATTTTTTGCAAATCATCAGTCGTTTGCCTCTTTTCTCTTTTTTCTTGCCTGTTTAAGTATTTCTTTAAGCTCTACAATGTGAATAATCTCGTTATACGGCGTTGCCCTGTCCGAAACGGAGAAAGCGTTTGCTCTGCTCATAAGCTCCGTGTCGATTTCAGGCTTTGCCTTCGGCGAATATGCGCTGCAGTCAAGGAAATTGTCAATGTAAAGCTTAACCGTTTTGTTCTTTTCACGCACTATTGTAATCTTATGCGTTGTAGAGCTGATTATGCTTTCACTCTTTAACTGAACCGCGCCTACGGCAATGTTAAAGCAGCCCTTTTCAATCGCAACGCGAATATCGTTGTTCTGGCAGATAACGCCGTCGTTGCCGTCGCTTTCAAAGCTGATGGTAAACGCAGTGCCGCTTTCAAGGCTTTCGTGTCTTACGTCCTCTTTGCCGAACTGGAAAATCTTTATTTCATACGGCGCAAGGGTCAGATTAATCTGGTCGTTATACTTGTAAGTCTCGCCCTCAACGCTGCCTTTTCTGTTATAGATGTTGGTGCGCTTTAAACCGCTCATACCCTCGGGGCAGCCCATAAGCTTGTTAAGCGTCAGGGTCAGCGGGGTGGACTCGTTCGACGGGTTGCGCAGCGCTATAATTCCGTTTGCGTCCTCATCCCACGCCGAATATAAGTATACGTTGTTTTCGGCAGGATTGCCGCCTATAAACATTGCGTTTTTCAGAATATGGTAATTCGCCCTTTGCCACTTTACCGCTTTTGCAAGGCTGTCCCACTTTTCGTCGTTCAGCTTACCCCTTGAAATATCAAGCTCGTTGAGTGCCGCGCCGCAGCACGCCTGCCAGAAAACAAGCTTTTCAAATTCTTCGTCGCTGAAATTAAAAGCGGTCTGTCTTGCGTAAATCAGCCCGTCGTTGTGAATTGACCACAGCGGCAGCTGTACGCCGCGTCCGAACAGCAGGTCGTAGTACTTGCTGTCCCTGAATGTCAGCCAGTCCTCAAGTTCGGTAATATCGGCGTCAATGCTGTTTGTGCGCCTGCTCTGGTAATAAACCGAATTAACGTATCTGAGCCAGAAGGGCGAGGGATTAACAAAGCTTTCAAGGCAAATATTAACCGTTTTGCCTTGCTTCTGCCGTGCCTTGCGTATTGCCTTAATAACGTTTATCCAGCGCTCGCAAAGCTCGGTAATCTCGTACATCTGTTGTTCGCCGCCTATGATATGCCCGTGGTTTTCGTTAAGGCAGGGCGTAAGGATAAAGCCGTCAAGCTTCCAGAAGGAAACGTCGTTTTCCCTTGTTGCGTTAATAAGCGCTTCCTTCATATTGTTAATATATGTTTCGGAAGCAACGCAAATATCGTCGCCCTCTGCGTTGTAATGTCCGAATCCGCTTTTTTCAATCCTTCTTGCAAATTTGCCCGAGGCTTCTGAGCCGCCTCTCGGGCTTACCCATAAGCCGAAGCCGCTGCCGAGCGATTTTGCGGTGTAGCTTGCGTCAAGCAGACCGTTCGGGAATTTTTTTCTGTTAACTTCCCATTTGCCGCTCTTGTAATTGCTCCAGCCCTCGTCAACGGTGTAAGCGTCAAGCGGTGGCACTCCGCGCATTGAAAGCTGTTTTTCAATTTTATATAAGGATTTTTGAATGTTGTTCGCGTCAATGTCAGAGCCTCTGTCGTCTCTGCTGGAGTATTGCAAACGGTATTCGCAGGGCAGGGCAATGCTGTCAAGGTATTCGTAAAACGCCTTTTTCAGTTCAAATATGCTTGTGCCTGCGGCGGCGCCCATTACGGTAGTCGGGCACAGAATTTTGCCCTCCGCGCTTTTGCCGAGGTAGTATTTTATTTCGCCTCTGCCGTGCGCAATTTCATTTTTTGTAGCAGGGAACAGACAGCCGAAAAACAGGCTGTCAATGTAAAACGGCTGACCGAGATTTGAATAAAAATCGCCGTTTGCCTCACTTACGGAAAAACTGCTCTGCGAATTGACTATACCTACGTTTTCAAGCAAAACGTAGTCAATCGGCTTCGGCTCGCTCTGCGCAATTGCAATCTGCTTTTCAATTGTGCTGCCGTCCTTTGCAATTCTGTAATTGATTGTGATGGTGGTGTTCATTTCCTCGTTAAAGCGGAAATAAAGGCTGCCGTCCTTTTCAATTGCTTCCTTAACGGTTAGGTTTTTAGAGGTAAACTCGTCGCCGTCAGTAAATTTAACCGCAAATTCGCAGCCGCTGCCGTCGGGAATAAATTTCATTCCCGATTCGGTGTTGACTATCTGCGAGGCGTACAGCATACCCTCGTTAACATTAAACTCTCTTTTGAGCTTTTTGCTTTCAAGTTTAAACATAATTTTTACCCTTGATTAATAGTTTTCCTTAAATTCCTTGAGTGCCTGTGCAAGCTGGTCGGGGCAGGAGGTGCCTTTGAAATTGCAGTCAATTCCCTCCAGCGTGTCAATAACATCGTCAATGCTTTTTCCTTTTACAAGCGCGCTGATTCCTTTCAGATTTCCGTTGCAGCCGCCGATGAATTCAACGTTAAGTATGGTTTCGCCGTCGTCTGCTATTTCAAAGTTAATCTGTCTGGAGCAGGTGCCCCTTGTTCTGTATGAATAAGTCATAACGCTTTTCCATTCCTATCTGAGCAGTCCGTAAACTACTCCATTTTAATAATCTTAATTATAATGCAAAATATGTCTGTTTTCAATATTATTTGTTTTAATTATTTTAAATTTTGTAAATTAAATCTATTGCATTGACAATTTCGCTGTGATATTATTAAACTGTAAAAATCTGTGCAAAGGGCATTTGCACGAAATAAATTAAAAAGAGGTAATTACTATGGAAAAATTAAAGGTTGGTATTATCGGTGCGGGCAGAATCGGTCAGGTTCATGCAAAATCAATCACTTACCACATCCCTCAGGCAGAAATCGTTGCTGTTTCCGACATTTATGTTGACGGCGCTAAAAAGCTTGCCGAGGAGCTTGGTATTCCGAACTATTATCAGGATTATCATGAGATTTTAAACAACCCTGAAATTCAGGCAGTTCTTGTTTGCTCATCAACTGACACTCATGCTGACATTGCTTGTGAGGCTGCAGAGGCTGGTAAGCACATTTTCTGCGAAAAGCCTGTTGATTTAACAGTTGCTAAAATCAAGAAGGTTATTGACGCTGTTGACAAAGCGGGCGTTAAGCTTCAGATAGGCTTCAACAGACGTTACGACCATAACTTTGCAGAGATTAAAAGACTTGCAAACGAAGGCAAAATCGGCACACTGCAGACTATTAAGATTACCTCTCGTGACCCTGAGCCTCCTAAGCCGGAATATGTTGCCGTATCAGGCGGTATCTTCCTTGATATGACGGTGCATGATTTTGATATGGCTCGTTTCATCGGCGGCGAGGTTGACGAGGTTTATGCAAACGCAACCGTTATGGTTGACCCTGCAATCGGCGAGGCTGGCGACGTTGATACCGCGCTTGTTGCTCTCAAGTTCAAGAGCGGCGCAATCGGCGTTATTGATAACTGCCGCCGCGCAGCTTACGGCTATGACCAGCGCCTTGAAGTGTTCGGCTCAAACGGTCAGGCTTCCGCTGCTAACGACACTCCCACAAATGTTGCCTTCATTAATGCTGACGGTAATATGACCGACAAGCCGCTTTATTTCTTCCTTGAAAGATATATGCAGTCCTTCACTGATGAAATGACCCAGTTCATTGACTGCGTACTTAACGACAAACCTACTCAGACAACTGTTTATGACGGTCTTGAGGCTCTCCGTCTCGGTCTGGCTGCAAAGAAATCCGTTGCAGAGCACAGACCCGTT
>CADBUK010000038.1 GCA_902797915.1 Oscillospiraceae bacterium | reverse complement strand
CCGATTTAAAGGATTCTCAGGGCAGGGTAGGCAACTACGGGCTTTACGACCAGCTTGCCGCAATTCAGTGGGTTAAGCGCCATATTGCAGAGTTCGGCGGCGACCCGAATATGATTACCCTTGCGGGTCAGAGCGCGGGCGGAATGAGCGTTGATTTGCTGCTTTCAACCGAGCCGATTAAGGAAATCGGGCTTCACGGCGCGGGGCTGTTCAGCTCTGCGGGTATTCAGCGTACTCTCATTAAGCCCAAAACTCCCGAAAAGATGAAGCCCTTCTGGGATAAGGTCATTCAGTATGCGGGCAAACAGACCATTCAGCAGGTGCGCGACGAGTGCACGGCTCTGGAACTTTATACCGCGTGGGATAAGGCGTATAAGGAGGAAAAAATTCCGCTTTCAAGCGCGCTCCCGACCTATGACGGCGTGCTGATTACAAAGGATAATTTTAAGATGAGCACTGTGCCCACCGATATTCCTATGGTTGTCAGCGTAACGTCGAAGGATATGTTCTGTATTGCCCTGCTTAAAATGAGCCAGGCGTTTGCAAAAAAGGCAAGCCGTAACGGCAACAATGTGTGGATGGCAAACTTTGCGCGTATGCTCCCCGGCGATGAAATGGGCGCATGGCATTCCTCGGATATCATTTATCTTTTCAACAAGTTTGAAAACAACTGGCGTCCGTGGGAGGAGGTTGACCGCAAAATTTCAAATCAGATGAGCAAATCCCTTGCGGCGTTCATTAAAACGGGCAACCCCAACTGCCCCGAAATTCCCGAGTGGAAAACGGGCGTTAAAAACCCGATGCGCTTCTGCGAGGACTCAAAATGCACCCCGTGGGATAAAAAGTATATGTTTGATAAAACCATACATAACGACGGCCCCATTTAAAATGAATAATGAATAATTACGGGCGGATAATATCCGCCCGCTTTTTTATACGAAAATTTTTATTTAACACTTTATTATGATTTTTTATTGTGATATAATATTATGAATTAATTTGCAAAGCGAGGTATTGCCCGTGAAAACTAACGCAACCTATTTTGTTAATGATGAAAAAACGCCGCTTCGCTACGGCGAAATTAATTTAATCAATCCACCGCGCCAGAGACTCCGCGGCGAGCCCGCGCTTGAGGGCGTGGAGGCTGTTCCCGTTTTCTGCGGCTTCTGCGGCACGGATTTTGAGCTTATGAAAATGGGCTCGAGGGGCGAGCTTTGCTCCAAATTTCCGAAGGGCGAAAAAAGGCTGATTAACGGCCACGAGGGCGTTGTATGGGTGCCCTCCGAAAACCGTTTCGCAATCGTGCTTATCCGCGGCGGCGACAGCTGGGACCCAACCCGCTTTACAGAGGATGAAACCTATTTTGAATACGGCTGCGACGGGGCGGACGGTCTGTTTTCGGATAAAAACTATTTTAACCCCGATATGCTTTTACACCTGCCCGCCGAATATGAAAACGCCGAAAAGCTTCCGCTTTCGGTTGCCAAAAGGCTTGTGTTCAGCGACCCGTATGCCTGCGCAATTTTCCAGCACGAGCGTATGAGCGATATAGGCGAGGCGCAGAGCTTCCGCGTTGTTATGGCGCGTGAGAAATGCTCTGAGCAGCAGGCGCGTGAAATTGCCAAAAACGAAACCTTTTTTAACACCGTAATTTACGGGCTCGGCACTACGGGGCTTTTTATAGGCGACCAGATACGCAGAAATCATCCCGACGCAAAAATCCTCTTTGTTGCAAGAAGCGGGGAGGACAGCGAAAAGGTGCGTTTCGTTAAGGAAAATCTTAATTCCGACTATCTCTGCGCTTTCGGGCTTGACGACGCAGGCGTTGCCGAAAAAATTAAGGCGTATTTCGGCGGCACGGCTTCCTGCTTTGTGGGCACAAGCGGTAATGAGGTTGAGCACAGGGTTGCGTTTGAGCAGGGCGTGCTCGGCTGCAACGGTATTTATGACAGCTTTTCCCTCGGCCCCCACATCACTTTTGACACAATGCCCTTCGGCTTTAAAAACCACGTAATTTTATCGTCAATCAACTTTACCCAAAAGCATATGGAAGAGGCTATTCGAATTCTTTGCCAAAGCCGCTTTGATGAGCTTGTTGAGCTGATTGATAAGGAGGAATTTATTGCGGACCCGATGGACGCTTACATAAACAAAATTTACAGCAAGGGCGCTCCGCTTAAAACCGCTGTAATCTGGAATAAGAAATATATTGAGGAGGCAGAATAATGAAAGCTATTGAGATAACAAAACCGTTTGAAATTAAGCTTATAGACAAGGAGGTTCCCGTTGCTAAGGAGGGCGAGGCGCTTTTAAAGGTGCTTTACTGCGGAATTTGCGGCGCTGACGTTGCTTCCTTTACGGGCAATCAGCCGTTCACAACTTATCCGCGAATTCCCGGCCACGAGTTCTCCGCGCAGATTGTTGAAATTCCCGAGAACGATAAGGGGCTTAAAGCGGGCGACGTTATTACCTGCAATCCTTATTTTAACTGCGGCGAGTGCTATGCCTGCAAGCGCGGCATAGTTAACGCCTGCCACGATAATCAGACTATGGGCGTTCAGCGCGACGGCAGCTTTCAGGAATATATTACAATGCCCGTTGAACGCATTATTGACGGCAAGGGCTTAACCGCGCCCGAGCTTGCGCTTATTGAGCCGTTTTCAATTTCCGCCCACGCGCTCTCACGCGCAACCGTTAAAGAGGGCGACAATCTGCTTATTATGGGCGCAGGTCCAATCGGTCTGTTTGCGCTTATCAAGGCAAAGGCAATGGGCGCAAGGGTTGCAATTGCGGATTTGCTTGAAAGCCGTCTTGAGCTTGCAAAAGAATACGGCGCGGATTTGATTATCAACAACAAAACCGACGATATGGCGGCGCTCTGTAAGGAATTTACAAACGGCGGCGGCTTCGACGTCTGCGTTGAGGCTTGCGGTGCGCCCGTAACCTTCCTGTCCTGCATTGAGCAGGCGGCGCACGGCGCAAATATTATCCTTATCGGCAACGGCAAAAAGGAAACAACCTTCGTTCATTCCATCATTCTTAAAAAGGAACTTAACATTTTCGGCTCGAGGAATTCGTTTACAAAGGATTTTGAGGAGCTTATTGACCTTGTTGCTTCAGGCAGGGTTGACGTTAAAAAGATGGTAAGCGGCGTTTATGACGCAGAGAACGCTGCAGAAGCGTTTAACGCGCTTGCTGACAACGACGGTTCGCTTGCAAAGCTTTTAATCAGATTTAGCGAGGCTGACTGATATGATTATTGACGCACACACTCATTTGTGGCGGGCGCAGACGGGCAGGCGCGACGATGTGCCCGTACGCTCCCTGCAAAACGGCGTAAGCGATTTCGGCGGCGAGCTTCGCCAGATGATGCCGCCCTATATGCTTACAGGCGAGAATTCGCCCGAAATGCTTATTTCAAATATGGATTACGCGGGCGTAAACGGCGCCGTAGTTGTCTGCGAGGTTATGGACGGCAATCAGAACGATTACTTTCTGCAGGCTAAGGCAAAGTATCCCGACAGGTTAAAGGTCTGCGCTTTTTATGACGACGGCGAGCCTTATACGCTTGACGGGTTTGACGGCGTTAAAATCTGCGCCTGCAAGCTGAAATCCCCGGGTATTCAAAGGCATTTTGAGGTTTTTGAAAACGCGTTTAAGCAGGGCAAATTCGTCTGCATTGAGCTTGAGGACGGCGACGCACAGACGGGCGAGCTGCGCGAGATTATTGAGCAGCTTCCCGATTTGAAAATCGCAATCGGTCATTTCGGAATGGTTACGCGCGATAAATGGCAGGAGCAGATAAAGCTTGCCCGTTACAAAAACGTTTTTGTTGAAAGCGGCGGCATTACCTGGCTTTTCAACGAGGAGTTTTATCCCTATCCCTCCGCAATCAAGGCTATCAACGAGGCTGCGGATATTTGCGGCTTTGATAAGCTGATGTGGGGCAGCGATTACCCGCGCACAATGGTTGAAATCACTTATAAAATGAGTTTTGATTTTGTGCTGAAATCAAAGGAAATCAGCGCGGCGGATAAGGAAAAATTCCTGTTTTCAAACGCAAAGGATTTTTACGGCTTTGATAAGCTGCCGCAAATAAATCCTCTGCCGAATATGCTGTAGTCTGAAATTCTGAAAATTCGGTGTTGACAATTTAATAAATTGATGTATAATGTATATAGTTAGCTGCGGCTAACTATATATTTTTTCATATGGGTTAGTTTAACCTAACTTACACTTCTGTATTCTTCCTTTTCAAAATTACATCTGTCATCTTTCAATAGTTAGCCGCACTGACGGATAGGAGAGCGTTATGAATAAGGTTACAGTTAAAATTGACGGTATGATGTGCGGTATGTGCGAGGCGCATATTAACGACACAATCAGAAAGGCGTACCCTAATGCAAAAAAGGTTGCCTCTTCGCACAAAAAGGGCGAAACAACCTTCCTGCTTGACGGCGAGCCCGACGGGGAAAGGCTTAAAGCCGCCGTTAACGAAACGGGCTATGAGTTTAAAGGAATAAAAACGGAAAAGTACGTTAAAAAAGGCATTTTCAGCCGATAACCTTCGGCTTTGGATATTAAGGAGTTTTTATGAGCTTTGTAGAGATTAACTCAATTAAAAAGCATTACGGCGAGGGCGACAGCTTTGTGCAGGCTCTCGGCGGTATTGATTTAACGATAGACAAGGGCGAGGTCTGCGTATTGCTCGGACCTTCGGGCTCGGGCAAATCCACGCTTCTCAACATCATAGGCGGCATTGAAAATGCAGACAGCGGCGACATTTCCATTGACGGCGAGAAGATTAAGTTTATGAGCGAAAAGCGTCTTACGCAGTATCGCAGAAAGCACCTTGGCTATGTTTTTCAGTCGTACAATCTGATACCTAATCTTACCGTGCGCGAAAATATTGAGGTTGGCAAATACCTCGGCACGAACACGCTTGACGTTGACGAGCTTATGAAAACGCTAGGCATTTATGAGCAGAGGGATAAGCTGCCCTCACAGCTTTCGGGCGGTCAGCAGCAGCGGACCTCAATCGGCAGAGCGATTGTTAAAAACCCCGACATTCTTCTTTGCGATGAGCCTACGGGCGCGCTCGATTACAACACCTCAAAGGAAATCCTGAAGCTTATTGAGGCGGTTAACAAAAAGTACGGAAACACCGTTATTATGGTAACGCATAACGACGCTATCAAGAATATGGCGGACAGGGTTTTTAAAATGAAGGACGGGCTGATTGTAAAGAATTATCAGAACGAAAATAAGATTGCGGCGGTAGATTTGGAGTGGTAATATGAACCCGCTTAACAAACGATTTAAAAGAGAACTGAAAAGCGATTTCAGCAAGTATATTGCCGTATTCCTGTTTCTTGTGTTCTTCATCAGCGCAATGTCGGGCTTTTTTGTAACGGATAATTCCGTTGCCGCAAACTATAATGAAAGCCACGTTAAGTACAATATTGAGGACGGGCATATCGCTTTTAACATTGAGCCTGACGGCGAGGTTATTGACAGAATTGCAGAGCAGAACGATTTAAAGTTTTATAACCTTTTTTATAAAGACGAAACGGTTAAGGAAAAAAACAACACGCTTCGCATTTTTCAGGACAGGGAAGAGGTCAACCTCGAATGTGTGATGGAAGGCGAAATGCCTCAGGCAGATAATGAAATCGCAATTGACAGGCTGTATGCCGAGAATAACGAAATCAGCGTGGGCGACAGCATTACTGTTAAGGACAGGGAATACACCGTCAGCGGCTACATCGCCCTGCCCGATTATTCCACCCTTTTTGAAAGCAACTCGGATATGATGTTCGACGCCATTAATTTCGGCGTTGCGGTTATGAG
Source organism: Oscillospiraceae bacterium (assembly GCA_902797915.1). Classification (GTDB taxonomy): domain Bacteria; phylum Bacillota; class Clostridia; order Oscillospirales; family Acutalibacteraceae; genus Eubacterium_R. The sequence goes on along the minus strand of CADBUK010000038.1, from coordinate 9,975 downwards.
CAAGGAGGGCTTTGACGGCATAAACAACGCTCATCTTGTGTATAATTATGCCTACAAATATAATACTCAGATAACGGACGATAAGGACGCCAACGCGCGCTCCGAAGCGCTGCTCGACTCACTTGAGGACATCATAAAGGAATATGACGAGCCGCTCGTTCAGGCGCAGGTGGACAGCATCTATGCACACGCAAAGGATACCATAAAAACGCTGACCGATGAATTTGAAACCGCTTCAAACGTTTTGGAAAGCAAAATCCGCGCCGCAATGCGCAAGGCGGGTATGCTCAACACTGCGGGCATAGCGGAGGAGCTCGGCACAACCGAGGAAAAATACAAGGCTATGATGGACGCCTTCAAGGAAGCCGAGGCAATGGAGGAGGATTTTGACCTTGACTCTCTTGACGAAGCGCCGAAGGTAAGCCTTGACGATTATAAAAGCGAGGCGGGCTTTGACAGCAAGCTTCAGGACGAAATGGATATGGTGTATAAAATTGCAGACGCCGTTGAGGCAACGGGTATTTACGACTGTACCTCAATCCGAAAAAATCTTGACGTCCTTAAAGATATGACCGATATTGATATTGACGACAGCGGTATTCTTACGGTTGACGACTATAATCCCAAATATTCAAACAAGGCAATTCAGTTTGTTATTGAGGACTCCACCTCGGATAAGGCTTCCGCAACCCTGATGGTTAATATCATTATTGCCGTTATTGCCTTCGTGTTTGCGGTTACTGCTTCAAACACAATTACAAAGGACGCGGGCGTTATCGGTACGCTCAGGGCTTCGGGCTATTCAAGGGGCGCGATTATCCGCCACTATATGTTCCTGCCGATTTTGGTAACTCTGATTGCCTGTCTTGTCGGCAACATACTCGGCTACACAGTATTTCCGAAGATTTATTACGGCGTATATTACGGAAACTACTCGCTTACGACGTACAAAACCCTGTTTAACGCTGACGCGTTTGTAAGAACAACCGTCGTTCCGCTTGTGTTAATGCTTGTTATTAACTTCCTTGTTCTGCACGCCAAGCTTAAAATCAGCCCGCTGAATTTCCTTAGGGGCGAGCTTAAAAAGAGGGGCAGAAAATCCGTTTTACATCTGCCGTACAGGCTGCCGCTTTTCTCAAAGTTCAGGCTTCGTATTCTGTTTCAGAATATGCCGTCGTATATAACGCTGTTTGTCGGGGTTATATTAGCGGGCACGCTCGTCGTTTTCAGCACGATGATTACGCCGCTTGTTGAGGATTACACCGCGCGTGTGAACGAAACTAAGATTGCAAGCTATCAGTATATACTTAAAGACCAAATCAAAACCGAAATTGAGGGCGCTGAAAAGTACTGCGTAACCTCGCTTGACACGATGTATAACGATTACCTGACCGACAGCGTGGGCGTTTACGGTATTAATAAAAACAGTCAATATGTTAAAGCCGAAATTCCCGAGGGTAAGGTTTTGCTTTCAAACGGTATGATGGATAAATACGGCTTGAAAATCGGCGATACGGTTGACCTTAAAGAGCCCTACGGCAGCAAGGTTTACTCCTTTAACATCGCGGGCGAATATCAGTACGACGCCGCTATTTCCGTCTTTATGAACCGCAGCGATTATCTGCAGATGTTTAATAAGGATGACAATTATTTTACAGGCTATTTCAGCAATGAGGAGCTGACGGATATTGACGAGGACTCCGTTGCCGCGGTTATCACCGAAGCGGATTTACTTAAAATGGTAACGCAGCTTGAATCCTCAATGCTCGGTTTTATGGTTGTTTTTGAATGGTTGGGCGTAATTCTGTTTGTGCTTATTATGTTCATTCTTACCAAGCAGATTATTGAAAAGAACACAAGGTCGATTGCTATGACCAAAATCCTCGGCTTCAACGATTTTGAAATAGGCAGGCTTTAGCTGGTAATCACGTCCTTTGCGGTTCTCGTTTCACTGCTTGCCGCCGTACCCGTTGTCGGCTCGCTGCTTGACTGGGCGTTCCATTCGTATATGTATAAAATGATGACGGGGTATATCCCTTATACGCCTAACAGTTTAAGCTTTATAAAAATGATTGCTCTCGGTATGGCAAGCTATGCCGTTGTTGCTTTGGGGCTTATGCTGAAAATCAAAAAAACGCCTAAGGGCGAGGCGCTTAAAAATCAATCATTGTAAAGAAAATAAAAAGGCAAGGAAAAATTCCTTGCCTTTTTTCATTTATACTATTAAAAAAAATCCATCATTCGCTGTCTGTAATCGGGGGCGGTGTCAAATGCCGCGTGGCCGTAACCGTCGTAAATATGCAGTCTGAAATCAGGCTTTTCCTTCAGCTTTTCTGCAATTTCCTGCGCCGCTTTTTCGCCCAGCACCTTGTCGTCCGCCGCGCCGATAACAAAAACGGGGCACTGAATTTCCGCCAGCCTGTCAACCGCGTCAAAGCCCTTTGCGCCGTTTGCAAGGGTAATAAAACGCCTGAATTCGTCAGCGGTTACGGTTTCGCCTAAGGCGCCCAGAACTCCGATGTATTGTTCAAAAATTGCTTTGGGGTATATAGCCTCGCCGAAGCTCAGGTAAAGCTCCCTGCCTTTTTGCTGCTTAGCAAGCTCAATCCATTTGTTAAGCACGGCAAAGCGCTCCGCGGTAACTCTTGCCGCGGTTGAGCCGAGAACGAGCTTTTTAATCATTTCGGGGCGTTCAATCGCAATCTGTATTGCAATCATTCCGCCCTGCGACGCGCCGAACAGGTAAAGGTCTTTGAGCCCGAGTGCGTCTATTGCTTTTGCAGTGTCCAGCGCCATATCGCAAATGCCGTATTCGTCGGGCAGCGTTTCTCTGCGGTCAAAAACATATATTGTAAATTCCTGCGCCATATCGGCATACTGCTGTTCAACGGCGTCCGCCGAGTCCATAACGCTCTGCACACTCAGCCCGGGCAGGATTACCAGGGCTTTATCCCCGCTGCCGAAGCAGAAGTACCGCATGCCAAAGCTATCGGTTATAATTCTTTTGATTTCAGTTTCCATTTTATTTAAGAAGTTCAAGCACGGTGTCGCCGTGGCGCTTTTCGTCATTCTTTACGCTTTCAATCTCGGTAAATTTCTCTGCAACGGGCTGATAGGTGTCAACCGCCGAATACTCGCTTTTTGCAATAATCGGGTAAAGCCGCTTTTTGCCGATAATTTTGTAAAGCATTGGCACAAGTATTGCCAGTGTGTTCTTCGGCTTTAGCGTTTCGCCCGTAAGCTCTTTAAACACGGAGGCGTGGTGTCCCTCCTCGGCGGCAAGCCTGTTAAAGGTTTCGGCGTCCTTCGGGTCCTTAACCTTTGTTGCAAGTTTTTTGTACATCAGCACGGCGTCAAGCTCGCCCTGCTGTGCCTTTAACAGCGTTTTTTTATCCTGTTCTGTCATGACTTCTCCTTTTAACTGATTATGTCCATAATCTCGGCGTAGCAGTCAAGCCCCTTCAGTGCGTTCAAAAATGCCTCGCGGAACTCGGCTTCCTCCGCTCTTACCTCGCTTCGTGAGGCGGCAATCTCCTCTGCGCCAAGCGTTTGGCCGCCCTCCCATTTCAGCTGCGCGGCAGCCTTTTCGGACTTAATATTAATCTGGGTGTATTCCTTGCCGACCTCCAGCAGCCTCAGCGCGTCGGCTCCGCCAAGCAGTCCGCTTGTTATAATGCCGAAGGTGTCGTAAATTGTGTCGTTTGCAATAGGACCGATAATGACATCAGCGTCTGCAAAGGCGTCCGCGTAGCCTGCGCGGTTTTTAAAAATGTAGTCAAACCACTCGCTGTCACGCTCAAAGCGGCGCACGTTTAAGCCCGTCAAATCAAGCGTGTAGCGGTTAACAACGGCTTTTCTTTCGCTTGCCCATTTTCTTGAAAACTCGGCGCTGTCTGAGGTGTAAAAACCGCCGCCGAAATCTGCGTTTCTCCTGCCGTAATTAACATCTGGGCTTTCAATAACCGCACTGCTGGTGTGGTAAAGCTTTAATGTTTTACTGCTCATATTGCGGTAATATTATGCAATAAATGCCTTTGCAAATTCTGCGGCAGCCTTAATGTCGTCGTCGTTCGGCCTGCCCTTGTGGATACCCTTGAATTCGCCCTTGCAGTGGAATTCCTTTTCCAACATCGGGATACCGATTTTGTCCGCCTCTGCCTTAACCTTTTTGTAGGTTGAGTTCAGCATTGCCGCAGAGCCGAAGTTTACGATTTTGCCAACCTTATCCTTATCAAGCGATTTAATGAAGTCCCTTACCTCGGGGTCGATGTTAAAAGCGTAGTATGAGTTTCCGAGAAAGAGAAGATTAACCGCTTCGTTAACAGGCTCGCTGATGGCAGCGCTTCTACTCCCAGCACCTGCGCCATAGCCTGTGCAAGCCTCTTTGTGTTACCTGTTTTGGTGTAGTATCTTACTGCAAATGTCATTTTTGTTTCCTCCTAAAATTTTGTTTTTTTATTCAAAAGGGTTTTAATCCTCTCTGAACTGTAATTGGTAAAGCTCGCGGTAAAGCCCGTCCTTAGTCATAAGCTCCTCGTGCGTTCCGCGCTCTGTAATTCTACCGTTTGTAACTACTGCAATGGTGTCCGCGTTGCGAATGGTGGAAAGCCTGTGCGCAACCACAAGTGTTGTTCTGCCCTTACAAAGCTTGTCCAGCGCTTGCTGAATCAGTACCTCGGTTGTGTTGTCAAGCGCGCTGGTAGCCTCGTCCAGGATAAGAATTGCGGGGTTTTTTAGGAACACTCTTGCAATTGAAATTCGCTGCTTCTGCCCGCCGGAAAGTCTTATACCGCGCTCGCCTATTTCCGTGTCATACCCGTCCGGCAGGGTCATTACAAAGTCGTGCATATTTGCGCTTTTCGAGGCTTTTATAACCTCCTCGTCGCTTGCGTCCAGGCAGCCGTATTTAATATTATCCCTTATTGTGCCGGAAAAGAGGAATACATCCTGCTGTACAATGCCTATGTTTTTGCGCACGGAATCCATTGTCAGCGTGCGGATATCCCTGCCGTCTATAAGAATACTGCCGTCGTTTTCGCCCAGCTTGTAGAAATTGGGAATAAGATGGCAGATAGTAGTTTTGCCGCCGCCTGACGGCCCTACAAGCGCAAGCTTTGTGCCGCTCGGAATTTTAAGCGACACGTGGTCAAGCACGCCGTTTTCTTCGTCCTCGGTGTAGGAAAAGCAGATGTCGCGCAGCTCAATATCGCCCTTCGCGGTACCCATATCAACAGCGTCGGGCGCGTCCTCCTCTTCTGGAATATCCATAATCTCAATAAACCGCTTAAAGCCCGTTGCGCCGTTTTGCCACTGTTCGGTAAAGTTAACAAGCGTCTGAACAGGGGATATAAACAGGTTTACGGATACAATAAAGGTTGAGTATTCGCCAAAGTTGATTTTGCCGTCGTAGAGGAACAGACCGCCCGCAATCAAAATGATTACGTTAAACACGTCTGTTACGAAGGAGGTTGAGGAAAAGAATTTGCCCATCGCCTTGTAGGAATGAGCAGAGGCTTCGGTAAACTTTTCGTTGCCCACCTCAAATTTTTCCAGCTCCTTATCGGCATTGGTATATGCCTTTGTTACCCTTATGCCTGTTATAGAGCTTTCCAGCGCCGCATTAATCAGCGAATTGCCCTGGCGCCTTTCGGTAAAGGCGGCTCGCATTCTCTTTCTGTAATGAGCGGAAACTATTACTAAAAAGGGTACGCAGGCAAATATAATCAGCGTCAGCCACACATTAATTGTGCACAGGTAGCTGAAACTCAGAATTATCATAATTGAGCTTGTAAGCAGGTTTTCAGGCCCATGGTGCGCAAGCTCGCTTACCTCAAACAGGTCGTTCGTCATACGGGTCATAATTGCGCCCGTTTCGTGGTTGTCAAAGAATGAGAAGGGAAGTCTTTCCAGGTGGGTAAATAACTCGCGCCGCATCTGCGCCTGCATATAGGTTCCCACCATATGCCCCTGGTACTGCACAAAGTAGCGCAGCAGCATTCTTATAACGTAGAGCGCCAGCACGCCGACTCCTGCCGCAATAATCGCTCTGTAATGCCTGTTAGGTATGTAGTCGTTCAACATTCTGTTTGTCATAACAGGGTACACCATACCCAGCAGTGAAATCAAAACGGACGCCACCATATCCGCCGCAAACAATGCCTTGTGCGGCTTGTAGTATGTAATAAATCTTTTAATCATTTTGTACTATTTGTTTTCCAGCTCCTTGCGCGCTTCAAAAAGGGAAATGTCCTTTTTTAAAGCAAGAGCTTTAATGTTCTCAAATTCAATCTTTTCCTTGGTGCTGCCGTAGCCCTCGGACTTTTTTATTGTAACGCCCGCCGCCTCGTTAAATTCTTGTTTGAGCGTGTAACGGCTCGGCGTGTATTTCCTTATTCCGATTGTGGTTGTGTGCTTAAAAATAAGCTTTGCAAATTTATCGGCGTCCTCGTTTTTGCATAGCACGGTAAACAGGTATGCCGGCCTGCCCTTTTTCATAATTATCGGGCTTATGAAGCAGTCCAGCGCTCCGTTTGCCATCATTTGCTCTGCGGCAAAGGCGGCTTCCTCGCCCGTAATGTCGTCAATACTGCAGGTCAGCTCGGTAACCGTATTATCGTCTTCGTACCAAAAGGCTCTGATTATGTTTGCCTGCTCAAGCTCCTTTGTGCCCGTGCCGATACCGATTTTCTTAACGTTGCTAAACTGCGGCACTGCTGCAAATTCATCCGCATAGTATTTCAGAATTGCGGCGCCCGTCGGGGTGCAAAGCTCGGTGTTAATCCCGCTTTTATAAAACGGTACGCCCTCGAGTATGAGCGCCGTTGCGGGCGCGGGAACAGGCAGCTCTCCGTGTGCGCATTTAACCGTTCCGTTGCCGACGTTAACGGGGGATGCGGTAATTCTTTCGGGCTGCAGCCTGTTAATAAGGTGGGCGGTAATTGCGATGTCCGCAATTGCGTCAAGCGTGCCGAGCTCGTGAAAATGGATTTCGCCCGCCGTTTCGCCGTGTACCCTTGCTTCAGCCTCGGCAATGATTTTGTAAACGCTTTTAATATCGTCCTTAACCTTGCCGTCGGCGTTCAGCCCGTCAACAATTTCAAATATTTCGTCAAGCCCTCTGCCGTGGCTGTGATGATGCCCCGCGGTGCTTTCGGGCGTTTCTTCCTCGCCGCCGATAACTATGCTCAGATGAACGCCGTTAATTCCGTTTTGCTTCTTTTCGCCGTAAACAATTTTTGTCTGCGGCAGGTTAAGGGCGTTCAGCTCGTCGATTATTTTGTTTTTGTCTTCAAAAAGGTCGGTCAGGGAGGAGGCGATCATATCTCCCGCCGCGCCCATATTACATTCAAAGTAAAGGTTCATTTTTTTTACCTGCTTTTGTTAATCATATTTGCAAGATACCCTGCGCCGAAGCCGTTGTCAATATTAACAACGCTTACTCCGCTTGCGCAGGAGTTCAGCATTGAAAGAAGCGCGGCAAGCCCGTTAAAGCTTGCGCCGTAGCCCACGCTTGTCGGTACGGCAATAACGGGGCAGTCAACCATTCCGCCCACAACGCTTGCAAGGGCGCCCTCCATTCCCGCAACGGCAATAACCGCGTTTGCCTCGGCAAGAACGGCGGCGTTGTCAAGCAGCCTGTGAATTCCCGCAACGCCCACGTCGTAAAGCCTTGTAACCCTGCTGCCGTAGTATTCGGCGGTCAGCGCCGCTTCCTCTGCAACGGGAATATCGCTTGTGCCGCCCGTTGCAATAACAATATTGCCCCTGCTGCAATCGGTTTTCCTCTTGCCCGCAATTCCGATTTTTGAGGTTTTGTCGTAAAAAAGCTCAACCTCTTTTGCAAGGCGCTCTGCGGAGTCAGGGGACATTCTTGTAATCAGCACGCTTTCGCTGTCGCTTGCAAGTATGTGCTTAACAATTTTGCAAATCTGCTCGTCGGTTTTGCCCTCGCCGTAAATAACCTCGCCTGCGCCCTGCCTGATTTCCCGATGAACGTCAATTTTTGCAAAGCCCAAATCGTCGTACGGCTGCAGTCTGATTTTTGTAACGGCTTCGTCGGGCGTAAGGCTGCCGTTTGCAACCTTTTCAAGCATTTCTTTTAATTCGTCTTTAGTCATCTTTTCTCTCCTTGGGGCTAAGCCAAACGCTGTCGTAATACGGCGCAAGCAGGGCTGAAACCTGCTCTTTGTTTTTGCAGTAAAGCCCGTAATCCGCCTTGCCGAGCTCCAGCTCTCCCGCGCCGTTTCGGTAACGGATGCGGAAGTTTTTGAAACCCGCTTTTCTCAGCAGGCTTTCGGCTGCCTCGGTTTTGCTCAGCAGCTCTGCGCTGATAGCGGTTCCTGTGGGAATTCGGGTTGCAAGGCAGGCGTAGGACGGCTTGTCTGCAACGGAAAGCGCGTTTTTGGCGGCAATCCGCCTTATTTCTGCTTTTGTATATCCGTAGAGTTTAAGCGGGGAAAGTACCTCTAATTCCTCAAGTGCCGCAAATCCGGGGCGGTCTGAAATATCGTCGCTTGCGTTCGTGCCGTCAAGCACGGTTTTAAAGCCGTCGCGCTTCGCGTGCCCGATAATCGTGCCGAAAATTGTTTTTTTGCAGTAATAACATCTGTTTGCGGGGTTTTTCGCAACGTTGTTATCAGCCAGTATGTCCGCCGAAATTATTTCAAACTCGGCGTTTAGCTTGCGGGCGGTTTCAATTGCGTCGTCAAGCTCAAACTGCGGCTGAAACTGCGTTTTAACGTAGTATGCTTTAACCCGTTCGGCGTATTTTTCAGCAAGCAGCAACAGCACTGCGGAGTCAACTCCGCCCGAAAATGCTACTGCAACCTCGCTGTGCGTTTCAAAAAAATCTTTTATGTCCATCTGTTAACCTTTTTTGTTGCAACATTTGTCTTACTGAATTATAATATATAAGAAATAGTTTTGCAACAGAATAAGGTAAAGATGTACAGAAAGGTAAAAATGTATGGACAAAATTGTTATAGACGCTGAAAAATGCGTTGGTTGCGGAAAATGCGTTAAGGACTGCGTTGCGGCGGCGCTGCATATTGACGGCGGCAAAGCTAAGTTTGAAGGGCGCTGTATTGAGTGCGGGCATTGCTTTGCGGTCTGCCCGACGGGCGCTGTAGATATGCCCGAATATGACACTTCAGACTGCGCCGAAGCCGTTTCACTCAGCGATATTGACAGCGATTTCTTCCTGCAGGCAATCAAAAGCAGGCGCACAATCAGGCAGTATAAAAACCTGCCCGTTGAGCCTGAAAAAATCGCAAAAATTCTTGAGGCGGGCAGGTATGCTCCAACGGGAACAAATTCGCAAAACGTCGCTTATACAATTCTCGGTTCAAAGCAGGCAGAGCTTGAGCGCGAATGTGTTAAGCTGTTCAGGCTTGTTGTTGACAACGGCTCAAAGTATATCAAATATCTTCAGAACCGCGATATTGACGATAATTTCTTCTTTAAAAAAGCGCCGCTTGTAATCGTTGTTTCGGGGCACGATACGGTTAACGCAACCATTGCAAGCGCTTATATGGAACTTATGGCAAACACGCTCGGGCTCGGCGTGCTTTACAGCGGCTTTTTTACAATCTGCGCAAGGGTAAGCCCTAAGGTTAAGTCTGCGCTTAAATTGCCTAAGGGGCATAAGGCGGTAACCTGCCTCGTTATCGGTTACCCCGATGTTGATTACAGGCGTAACGCCCCGAGGAAACCGCTTAAATCAAAAACGCTGTAATGGGGTTGCAGCAATCCGATTGCAGAAAAGAAAACTTAATTTCTGCAGCCTTGCGGCTTGAAATTCAGAACCTCGTGTTCGAATCCCTTCCGACGTGAAAACTAAAAAAGGATGTCCACACGTACAGTGCCCCTACTTATAGTAACGGAAATGAGAAAGGACATCTCACTCGTTATCGAAAGGTGCACTGCACCTTTCTCCTGAATTTCTGCGCCTGCGGCTTTGAAATTCAGAACCTCGTG
>CADBUK010000037.1 GCA_902797915.1 Oscillospiraceae bacterium | reverse complement strand
TCATTTTTAAAGGTGTTTTACACCGACGTACTAAAAATAGCAACAAGCAAGGTTGCCACGCTGTTTCTTGTTACAAGGCTGTGGGACGCGGTTAACGACCCGCTGTGGGGCGCAATAGTTGCAAAACGCCCGCCGAGTAAGGACGGCAAATACAGACCTTACCTGAAATGGATTGCCGTTCCCGTTGCGCTGGCGCAGCTTGTCTGCTTTTACGACATTACGCGACACACGGATAAAATGTGGGTGATAATGCTGTTCGCGTACGTTACATACATTACCTTCGGTATGCTTTACACGGGAATTAACGTGCCGTTCGGCTCGCTTGCTTCGGTTATCACCGATGACCCTGACGGCAGGACACTGCTTTCAACCTTCCGTTCAATCGGCGGCGGAATCGGCGGTGCCGCTCCCCTGCTGCTTGCGCCGTTTATTATTTACACGAAAACAACCGACTCGCAGGGCAACGAATTTAACGTTGTAAACGCAAACGGAATGTTTTACTTTGCGTTGGCAATGGCGGTATGCGCAATCGTTTTCTATCTGCTGTGCTACAAGGGCACAAAGGAAAGGGTTAAATCGGAAGCAAACCCGCAGCTTGACATCAAAAGCGCGTACGGCGGAATGTTTAAAAGCAGACCGTTTATTGTGCTTGCGGTTACGGGCGTATTAATCAGCGGTCAGCTTCAATTTGCATCGCTTAATCAATATCTTTATAAGAACTATTTTTGCAACACAAACCTATCCGTATTAGGCTCAATCGCTCAATATCTGCCCATGGCGCTTATGATACCCGTAACGCCCATGCTTGTAAGGAAATTCGGCAAAAAGGAGCTTGCGGGGTTCGGCTCGCTGTTTTCGGCTATTGCCGCAATTGCGTGCTATTTAATCAAGCCGAAGCCCGACCAGGCTTGGATTTTTATGGTTGTGCTGTTCATAATCGGTTTTGGATATTCGTTTGTATCAATCACAAACTGGGCTGTTGTTGCAGACGTAATCGACTACCAGTTTGTTAAAACGGGCGTTAAAAGCGAAAGCGCGATTTACGCGGTTTACACCTTTGCAAGAAAATTCGGACAGACGATTGCCGATTACGGCGGTTTAATGCTGCTCGGCAAGGTTGGGTACGACGTACAGATTATGGCGAACTCAGGCTACGTTGAGGGCGTAAGCGAAGGAATTTTAAAGGTGTGCACCGCAATTCCCGCCATCACATACACGCTGATTTACCTGTTGTACCGTTTTGCGTACCCGCTTACAAAAGAAAAGCTTGAGCCGATTTACGAAGAGGTCAGAAAATCAAACGCAGAGCAAACTGATGAAAAAGCAGAATAAAAAAACAAGGGCTGTCCCGAACGGACAGCCCTTAAATTATGCCTATTTTAATATGTAATACAGTTTGTGGTAATGTATTTTGTGCCTGCGCGGACAAGCTTTTCCATAAGCTTGAGGTCGTCGCAGGTCCAGGTTGCAGTTTCAAGCCCCGCTGCGTGAACGCGTTTAATCATCTCGCAATCGTTGCCCGTGTTATGCTCAAGATTGCAGTTATAGCTGATGCCGCAATTTTCAACGGTTTTTGCCTTTTCGATATCCTCATCAGTAATTTCATCAACAAGCAGGAAGAGCTTTGCGTCCGTAAGCTTGCGAAGGTCGGGCAAATCCTCAAAAGAGAAGCAGATGTAATCAGCATCAACGCCGTACTTTTCCTGCAGCGCAATAATCTCGTCATAATGAGAACGGTTGCGGTTATACTTAATTTCTACAACGGCGTGCATATTATACTTGGCGCAGGTTGCAAAAAATTCCTCAAGCGTACAGATTTTCAAATCAGGATAATCGGCAACATTATGACCGTTTTTATAATTAAGCTTTTGAAGCTGACTTAAGGTTGAAAGCTCAAGCACCCTTACGCCGTTCATCATTCTGTAAGTTAACGGGTCATGCTGAAGCACCCAAACGCCGTCAATAGTGCGGTAAATATCACACTCAGCGCCCCAGTAGCCCGCTTTACCTGCTTCCTCATACGCAGGAAGGGTGTTTTCAGGCGCAACGGCTCTGAAGCCCCTGTGAGCCGTGAGCACAAAATTGTCCTTATCCGTTAAATCGGAATCCTTAACAGACTTAACCTCGTAAGGAATAAGCTTGCAATAATTGTGATACCAAATAAAATTCTTTGCAACAAAATAACCGCCCGTAACGCCCGCAGCGCAAAGTGCTGCGGTTACGCCGATTTTAAGCGCAGACCATTTAGCCATATTATTACCTCCAAAACAATTTCTGTTTTAATTATAATTCAACAACCGCTCAATATCAAGCGGGAATTAAGTATTATCTGCAATAATTGCCCTGATTTCCTCCTCCACCGCTTCAACCTCATTCTGAAACTCGCGTGAGGAAACACGAAACGCACCGTTACCGAGAATTATTAACTGTTCGGAATAATCCGAGGTAACCACCCTTACAAGATGATTTTTTGCAAGCTTATGAGAAACCTTTTCTATATACATATCCGCGGTTTCGGCTTCCTTTGTGTAAACGATGTTGATGTTGTTCACACGCTCAACCTCGCCCGAATTGCCCTTGACCTTATAAGCGTCAAAAACCAGAATAAGCTCGCATTTCCTGTAGCCCTGATAATTGCAAAGGATGTTAATAAGCGCCTGCCTTGCGCCTTCAATATCCGTTTCGGCAATCGCTTTAAGGCTGTCCCACGCAAAAATAACGTTATAGGCGTCTATCAAAAGATAATCGGGCTTTTCATATTTAGGAACATCCCTGCGCTTATACTTAACGTCGTCGGAAGCGTGGGCAATATAACTGCTCCTGCGCTCCTGAACGCTTTTTGATTTAACGGCGCCGTAGGTCTGCTCAAAAATGCTCATAAGCTCCTTATCAAGCGCAAAGATATTCTTCTGCGTTTTTACTCCCGCAAAATACTGCTGTCTGCTGCCGATAGCGTTTTCCTCCCTTTTTGAAGAAAGAACGCTCGGCAAATGCTGACGGTCCTTAACCTCGTTCCATTTAACCGTATAGCCCGCGCCGTGCGAGCAGAATACGGAATCCGCCGTGTTATCGGTATCGGCGTCACAGTTATAGCCGATTTCAGCAATTACCTCATCAGCATTGTGGCAGGGCTCATAACCCTTTAAATTACAGGTAAGCCTGCCCCTGCCGTGAGTGTACTGCAAAAGCTCGCTTGTGTAATCGCACATAGTTGAAACAGGGCAAACGCCGCTGATTACTGAAAAATCGCCAACCTGCTCGGGCTGATTAAAACTACCGTACATACGCTGAATATCGCTCATAGCCCTGCCGATATTTTCAACAGGAACCTCAAGCGTGTAATCATAAACGGGTT